>JAJRBU010000054.1 GCA_028679315.1 Methanoregulaceae archaeon | reverse complement strand
CTTGGGGGAGGACCGGCAGGGAGAACGGCTGCAATTACCCTTGCTCTCGGTGGCCGCGAAGTAACACTGGTGGAAAAGAACGGTATCGGCGGCCAGTGCCTCCACTACGGATGCATGGTGGTTTGTGCTCTCAACGAGGCTGCGCGAGTACTCACTTCAGCACGCCGCCTGGAGGATCTCGGGATTATCGATTCTGTCCCGTGCATCCGCTTTTCTACCCTTCTCTCTGAAATGAAGGTGATCCAGGATAAGATTGCAGGGATACTCGATTCCGAAACGCGTAGTTCAGGAGTGACCATCCTCTACGGGAAAGAAGGGAGGATCGAGGGGACGTCAGTTTTTATAGACGATGAGAGGATCCCGGCAGACGCCGTCATTGCCGCAACAGGATCCCATCCTGTCATACCAGATGTTCCAGGCATCAGGACCGAGGGGATCTTTACCCCCCATACTCTCAGCCAGATGTCAGACCTACCAGACGAGATGGTTATCATCGGCGGAGGAATCATGGCCGCCGAATTTTCATACATCTTCCAGGAATTCGGAACTCATGTCCATCTGGTGAGCAGGAGCAGCCTCTTGAAAAACCTTGATCCAAAACTGATGCCGATGATCAGAAAGGAACTTGGGAGCACCGCTATCCATGAAAACACCACTCTTCTCACAATTGAACGGGAGGATAATAACTCACACGTACACCTGAAAGGAAGCAAAGGATCCTACGAGATACTCTGCAACGCAGTTTTCATTGCCGCCGGCCTTGTACCCAGGTCTGAAATGTTGACCGGTATCGATAAAAGAAGTAACGGCGAGGTTGTGGTTGATACACGGATGAGGACCAGCGTAAAAGGGGTCTTTGCTTGTGGTGATGTGACCGGGTCTCCCCGCCTTACCCCTGTTGCACGGCGCGAAGGATTTGTCGCCGCAGAAAACATCCTTGGAAGGGATGAGGTCATGGACTACACCGCGATTCCCCAGTCCATGAGCCTGTTCAATGAATATGCCTTTGTGGAAACTGATACCTCCTGTGCGGCATCTGCGTCCCTTCCAGGCCCTGCCGGTCCAGGGACTTTCTGGGCAGTTCCGTCAGGGATGACAGGATTTGGAAAGGTGAGTATTGAACCCGAATCAGGGCAGATCTGCGGTATCGAGACTGTTGGTCCTGGTGCAGGGATTATTGCTGCATATTCGGCATTTCTCATAAGGGAGGGAATCGGAGTCCAGGAGTTCGATAGGTTCCTGGAGGTGCACCCGACGACCGATGGGGTGTATCCTCTCATGAAGTTCCTCGCCGGGAAGCTGAAACAGGAGCGATCCCCCTGAAAGTTCCATTTACATCTGCTGCTCTCGCTCCCATGCCCGCACAATACCGATAAGATCTTGGGGACGTTCTTCAGACCATTCCACAGCACCGACATAGACATTGCCTGAATTCCCGTCAATACTGATCGTCTCACCCTCTCTCAACTCATGACCGTTCAAAGTACATCGTTTCCTTGTAGCATCAATCTCGAGCCCTTCACACTGGACTACGCAGATCTTTCCCATCTGCCGCGCCACAACCGCTGCATGGGATGTTCTGGCCCCCCGGACGGTAAGCAGTCCGCATGCGGCCGAGATTCCCGGGAGATCATCGGGAGAAGCGGTCTCCCTGACAAGGATAACCGGCTTTCCTTCCGCTGCTTCCTGCTCGGCACGGTCTCCTGAGAAGGCGATTATACCTGATGCAATACCTCCCGAGGCAGGGATTCCTACCGCGACTGGGTAGTCCCCAGGTGTCACGGTCTGTACCCTGATGGCATCGATATCGATTTCCCTGAGCATCCAGGAGACATCCTGGGGGGTGATGATCCCTTCCTGGCAGAGAGAGACTGCAATCTTCAGTGCAGCATAAGGGGATCGTTTGCCGGAACGGGTCTGCAGGACAAAGAGTTTTTCCTCCTCTATGGTGAACTCGAGATCCTGCATATCCCGGTAATGGAGTTCGAGTTTCCTTCCAGTCTCTGCAAGCTGGGTGTAGATCTCCGGCATTGCCCGGGCAAACTCATCCTGGGTTGCCGCAGACTGTTCGCCCGACACCACATCCTCACCCTGGGCTCCGAACTTGAAATCGACCAGGAGACCCCCCGTTCCAAGCCATGGATTTCTGGTAAACGCCACGCCGGCACCCGATCGAGCTCCCATGTTCCCAAAGACCATACTCTGTATTGTCACCGCAGTGCCCCTCACCTCACGAAGCAGGTTCATCCTGCGGAATGCATCGGCACGCGGACTGGTCCAGGACCGTATCACCCCTTCAGCAGCACAGGCCAGCTGCTCATGGACATCAGAAGGGAACCGCCTTCCGGTCCCGGAAGCGAAGATTCGCTCGTACTGGAGTGTGAGATCGCGGAGACTGCGGGAATTGAGTTCTATCGGATCCAGGACCCCTTCCGATTCAAGGAGAGCCCTGAGAGCCAGATGGTATGGTTTTGGATCCTGTCGTAAAATCACCCGCGCGAATTCAACGAGAAATCTCCGGTAGGTATCCCAGGCAAAACGGGGATTTCCAGTGAGGAAGATGAGCCCGTGCAGCGTCTCTCTGTTCAGGCCCACGTTCAGGATAGTATCCATCACCCCTGGCATCGATACAGGGGCCCCCGATCGGACCGAAACAAGGAGGGGGCGGCGTGTTCCCCCGAACACTGAGCCGCTGGTCTGTTCAAGGAAGGTTATCCCTCCTTTCACGAGAGCAGTAAAGTCATCTGGCAGTGTTCTATCGTTCCGGTAGTACTCCTCGCAGATTGAAACCCCAAGTGAAAACCCGGACGGAACCGGGACACCCAGTAGCGCCATTGTTGAAAGGCTGGCTGCCTTGTTCCCGAACTCCGATGAAGGGACCTCGTCCCTTACCCCGGACCCGAACCTCACCATACGTAGCCCTGATCTTGCCATGGGATTCACACCTAACGATTCATTCCTTCGAGGATTCGGTCCCTCAGGATATAGACCGATTTCATGAGTGAGTTTGTGGATTCTTCAATCGTCCGGGCAATCTCGAAAAATATCATCATCTCTCGGTAATCGGTAGACTCGGTGAGTATGATCTTTTCCGATCGTCGCAGCGCATCATCGCACTCCCGTTCGTACCCGATTACTCTGTCTACCGCCTGTAAAAAGTCCTGCATCTCGTCACGGGTATACCCCCGGTGAATAGTCTGCGAGGCCATGAGTGCCTTTAAAAATTCCTGGCTGCTCTTCACCGCAATCTCTGAAAGGCCGGCCATCTCCCCGGTAAGCTTCCTCGATGAGGAAACCTTCGGTATAAGCGTTGCCAAGAACATCGCCTCTTCAAGGAAGTCGAGGGTGTCATCCCCCTCATTGATCAGCTCGGCATAGAACCTTGCTGCTTCGATACGCCGGGAGAGCCCCCGGACCTTCGTTACGAGTGCATCTGCCTCGCTCTCCCAATGCTTCGCACGTATCGCACTCCGGGCAGCATAGTCGCCACCCCCTCCCCTTTCAATCACGAGCAGGGAGTCCCGGAGCACCGTGGCTACATCGATGGTGAGGGTGGCATGCTCCTCACAGATATCCATAAGGTTCTCGTGTGCAGTCCGGAAATACCGGAGGAGCTCTGCCTTGATCTCGTCCTGGAGGAGGGGCCGTGAATGCCCGGCACGCAAACCTGTCGAGGCAGTTTTCAGCACCCATTCAAAGTATTCAATCGTCTTTTCCCGCCCCAGAATCTGGTGGAGCGGTTCCCCATAGCGGAGAGGTACTCTTGAGGCAATCTCCAGCGCTTCGTAGATAATCTTCTCCCCGCCAAGGAGGAGAAACGCCATATGGCCGTAATCATTGTCAGCAGCCCATCTGAGTACCTGTGATGCATCGCGGTTGGGAAGGAAGGTCCGGAGGCGTTTCCTCGCCCGGTTCCAGTCGATGAGGAACACGAGCCTTGACCCAAGATATGTCACGAACCGTTCGAGATCGTCCCGGTTTTTAGCATGATACTTCCCAACTGACAGATGGTAAACCTTCGCCTCGAACTGGTCACCTGCCTTTTTAGAGAGGGTATCCTCCCATACCATCCCCTGGGTTTCGAAAAGGCTCTGGAAGAACTGAAGCCGGGGCATATGGATATCGGTATATATCACTGATACCGAGAGATCCTCCACATTCACGACAAGCACATGGGCATCGGTCATACCGATGTCGTTCTGGATAACCAGTTTTTTTCCGTTTCTCGTTGCCGTGGTCCCAAGTCCCGGATGATCAAACTTAAGGGGAGCGGTCTTTTTGATACCTGCCATAAAACCTGATACGAGCTCCCGGTCCTCATCTGCGAGGAGATAGGTCATTGCTCCGTCAACAATCTCGCTTGCCAGCTCTCCCTGGAGGGCATTCAGGGCTTTGTGCAGATCCATCACCAGCAGATGGATGCTGTCGATTGATCCTTCTTCACCTGCGGTTATCCGTTGTATCAGCTCAGTCCCGATGACATCTCCCTCACTTTCGGGAAGCTCTGCAAGGAGCGCTTTCAGCCTGCGTTCGAAGGATTCACCTGTCGCATCCCTCCTTGCAAGGATCGGGGCAGCCATCTCCTCGAGGCACGACCTGATTTCAGAAAGGATTCGTTCGGCATGCGGGATCTGCAAGATGTCGGTTCCAATGTTTGAACTCTCGGCAATCACTCGATCGAAGGTTGCATCATCCACGCCGGCCGCCTCGCGCTCAGCACGGAGATTCGAGAACTCGGTCCCTGGTAACCTGGCATGGGACCGGGCAGCCTGAAGGAGAGTAAAATAATATTTTACCCTGTCATTGGCTTCAAGGGCATTGTTCACGAGAGTTGGTAGGATCAGTTCTTCCTCACCAAGCTCCTGGATCATCGTCTTTTTTGCGATCATGGGGGAGTATCCCGGAGAAGGGGTGATATGTGCAGGAATCGCCGAATCTCTCCTGATCGTAAGATGGGGCATGGGAGATAAAGAATTTGCCATGGGGGAACCAGCGTAACAACACAGATATCCCTCACTTTCAGGAAGCGATTTCAGAAGCAGCAAGCCAAACCAGGGGATTGAAGGAACGCCATGTTCTCCGGGGAGAATTTACCTGGTGTCTTTAAAAAATGAGATATACTACTGCAGCCTTTTAAAAACCTGGGGATCCGAACCTTATATCACAATGCTGCGGGTGGGATCCGAACCCACGATCTCCAGATGTCTCAGATGACGGCGCCTCGAATTGCACATTACCCTAT
>JAJRBU010000065.1 GCA_028679315.1 Methanoregulaceae archaeon | reverse complement strand
GGCAAATACATATCATAATAAAAAGACTCAAACTTCCCCAAATCCCTAGTAACCTCAAACGTATAACCCCCCTCAGCCACCTGCCTCAACCGCCGCCTCTTGTCCCTAGCGGCTCGGTTTTGGATAGCTTCAAGAGAATCATCAATATCCAACACAAAGTCTACTCTAGGCGACAGAAAAAAACCATTCTCAAGAAGGAAAGGCGAGAAAAACCAACTTGCCTCAACAATAGTCAAATCTGAAGTTGTCTTCTTAACAAAAGAAGCAACCTTGCTAATAGAAAACTTCCCCAAAAACTCAACCTTGGGCTCATCCAAGTACAAAAACCTCGAGAAATACTCAACACTAACTCTAGAGCCGAGAATAACCGTCGAAAAAACAGAGTCAGAAAAACGTGTCTTGCCCTTTAGCCTATAGACGTGCGAGCGGATCAGTTTTGGACGCACACCATTAAACAGTCTTGCTCTAAGGATACGCCAAACAACCTCACTAAAGATATCCATAGAACCAGACCAGCTCTTAGACAGCCCTCATATTTATGTACAATGACTTTTTGGATTGAGATTTTTGGGCGGTTTTTTGCATCCTCCACACGTTGCACATTCTGGCAAATATTTTCCTGACTCGATATTCTTTCTCAGTTGTTTGAAACGGCTTGATCGCCATATGTCACTTAGCTTGTCGGATTGAAGGTCACCAAGCTGCAATTTGGGGTAGTGTGCTCTAGAAACTGATTCCGCCATAAGCCCACAAGGCAAAACTTTGCCGTCGAATGTAACATAACATCCTCTGGTTGCGTCACACACATATGACTCGCTCAGTTCGCAAGGGTCAATAGCTATCTTGCTTTCCGGGAGGTCTTTTTCGGTCAGAGGCGGAGGAGTGACCATACGAGACTCATCTTCATCCATCATCTTTCCGAAGTTAATACCGTCTGCTCCCAAATCTTCCGCGAACTTGACTAGCTTAGGTATTTCGGCAAAGTTGTTTTGAGAAATTGTCGACTTGAATAAAAAAACCGGCTGCTTGGTCTGAATCTCGTTTCTTGTTTTTATAAAAAGTCTTATGTTTTCGACGACGTTCTCAAAGGAAGCGCCAGTGCGCCTCTTTTCAAAATCTTCTTTAGAAACGTTGTCAAAAGAAACATACAAAAAGTCCAGTTCTGAATCAATCAACGCCAGTGATTTTTCCCGATCAATTAAAGTAAAATTATCAATCAAGCTAACCTCAAGCCCATTTTTCTTAGCAAAACTGATCATACTGAATATTTCAGGATTCAGTAAAGGTTCGCCGAGACCTACAAGACTAATGCTGCCAGTCCTTCCTTTCAGCTGATTAATTAGCGTTTTAAAAACATCAAGCGACATGTCAGCATCAATTATTCTTGCAGGGTCAATTGTCCTGAGGCAAAGCGGACATTTAATGTTACATTTAGTAGTAACTTCTATCTGAACGAAAGAGGGCATCCCAAACCTCGAACTATTCATAACATATTTCTGCGCAAGCGCACTCTTCTTCAGAACCGAGAAGGGAACGTTCAAAGCCTTCCTAGACATTTCGCGACTGTACTCCTCTTTGAAATGAATACTCTGGCGTTCTTATGTTTTCTGTATCTGAGTTATATATTCAGTCCAGAAAGAAAATCCCTTGTAAAGGTTGGGTTAACCCGGAGTCTCTACAAACCAAGGCGAAAATGCATAGGCAAAAAGAAATGACTCCAGTCAAACAGACACTCTACTGCAAAAAAGTGTCTTTTGGTCTTATAATGGATTTATTGAGAGGTTTTTCTTAGGTTAGGTATAACCATGAAGACATTACAGTTACCAGGTGACGCGACAGAGGGAGTATTTTCCTTCAGCACAAACCCTACCCAAAAACCTCAAAAAAGCAGAACCACGCAAACAATCCTCAACCGACAACACCTCAAACCCAAAACCCCTCAAACCAGAAAAATCAGCACTTGAAGAAACCACGTACAGACCAGCAAGACCAGGAACACAAAAAGGCCTAACAGACGAATCATCAACAGACTCAAGAAAAACCAAACCACTCAAATTTGCCCCATCCATAAAAACAAAAGGACAAAACGAGAGAAACCGCCTAACAGATTCACCCACACCAGAAAAGCCTACACCAAAAACCTGCGCATCAGAACCCAAAGCAGGCCTAACCCACATACCCAAATCCCTTTTGAATTGAAACAGCCCGTCTTGCATAAACGGAAGAGCCTCACCAAAATCGATCCGCCCATACCCCCGCTGAACACCAATAACAATACCAAAATGGTAAATTGCGTAGCTGCCCAAAGTAAGCTTATTATCCACATCTTTAACGCCTAGAACAGGCTCCCAGAGCTCATCTTCTCGGTGGACAAGGAGGCTTCCAGAAACATATTCCTGACCCGATTTTACCAACAAAAGCTCACCCTTCAAAAACAGTTCCCTACACTCCGAAAAACTAATCGTCAACGCATCCTTAGAATGCCTCCTCAACATATGAGGCAAATACATATCATAATAAAAAGACTCAAACTTCCCCAAATCCCTAGTAACCTCAAACGTATAACCCCCCTCAGCCACCTGCCTCAACCGCCGCCTCTTGCCGTCTGGGGCTCGACTCTCAATCCCATTAACAGAACCAG
>JAJRBU010000153.1 GCA_028679315.1 Methanoregulaceae archaeon | reverse complement strand
GTTTCTTCATCTTTCCTTTGATTCTGCCCAGGCGGGTGATCCCGTCAGCACACTTGACACGAATGTGATTTGCCCCAAGCATCATTTCGGCACGGGCGAATTGCTCTCTGTTCCATTTTTTTGGAGTCCTAACCCGAACGACCGGTGTACCATCTGCATGTACTGCATTCGGATCTAATTCCATATTGCCTGATTTACCATTACTTCCAGAGTTTTTCACGAAACCAACTTCATATAATTATATAAAGGGTTTGCGACCTGTTGAAGGTATGTGTTGGCAATCCATAAATTAATTCGTTAAGGGAACTGTTCTGATTCCTTTCTGTGATGATCGAAGAATAACTTCAGATTGAACTGCAAATAAAAAATAGGCGTAAATTAGGGGGATTAGAAATCTGTCATCACCCTGAACTGGTCGATCTCTTCCCTGTTCAGCTGTTCGAGGAAGAGATCGGCAGCGGTATGGACATCCTTGCTCGCCGTGATTGCCCGGCCTACGACAATGATATCAGCCCCGGCCTTCACCGCATCCTTTACGACATCAACCCTGATACCCCCGGCAGTGGCGACAAGGAGCCGGCCTCCGGTAGCCTTTTTCAGTGCCGGGATGTTGCCCCAGGCATGGGCCGTGTCCTCGGCATCGATCGCCCGGTGGAGTTCCACGATGTCAGGTTTGACCCTGATGCTCTTGATGACCTTTACCGGGTCAGGCACGTTCAGCATGTCAATCACCGAGTAGATCCCGGTCTTCTTCGCCTCGGCAATGGCCTTCTCGAGCGTTGAGACAGGGGCAAGCCCGGAGATGACTACGGCATCAGCAGAGGCATCGGCCGCCATCCGTGCCTCGAGGTTCCCGGTATCGAGGATCTTCATGTCGGCGATGATGAAGGCATTCGGGCGTACCTTCCGGATCTCCGAGATGACTTCGAGCCCGAACTTCTTGATGAGCGGAGTCCCTGCCTCGATGATCAGATGGTCGTTGTCCGGGAGCTCCGAGAGCACGGATCCGACCTTGTTCATGTCAACGAGGTCAAGAGCCACCTGGAGATAGGGCGGGTCCCAGAGCCGCTGGACTTTGAAGCCCATGACGGCGTGAGTCGACCGGTCCTTCTCGTAGAGGAGCGTCTTTGTGTCCGGGAATCCGTCGATGGCTCTGCTGAGTGCCAGTTTCATTGCACCGTAATTGTACCGGTAGATCCGGTTGTAGTCTGCCGCCCCGGGTCCAAGGTAGATACTGGCAAGAATAACAAGCGAGTCGATATCATTGTCAGAGAAAACACCCTCTTCGACCGAGTCTGCAACCGCTTTTGCCACCGCTGCCTGGACCGGCCCGAACATCTCCCGGATCTGGACATCCTTCTTCAGCGTCACCTTGGGAATGACCAGCGTTGCCGGTTTTGTGAGGAGGTTAGGCCGGACCACTGCAAGGAGCGGCGTATGACCTGCTGAAAGCTGGGAGAGAGCGTTTGCAAACGCCGTCCCGACAGGCCCTTCCTTGTCGCCAATCACGAGGTCGATATGGGCGAGTTCAGGACCATCGCCAACGAGTGCTTCACCGATAACATACATAGGGTACCCTTTTCCTGCCTACTAGGTTTGGGATAGTGGTTTAAAAAGCCCTCTGGTAACCGGGGAACAATCGGTTCGCGAGGCATGAACACTACGAAGAGAGGTCCAGGATACCAGGTGATGAGAAAGGCGATACCGCGACGAAAATATCCGTTCCTTTCACACAACGATCTGCCAATCAGGGAGAACGGCCCAATAGTTCACGAAGAAATGTGGGGTCGGTGAGATTTGAACTCACGATCGACGGGTCTCTCCGACATGCGTCAGTGCTCCAACGGATCATCATCTTTTCATCAGGAGACCCATTGCTCATCATCCACACGACGCGAAAGACCGCTGGAGCCCGTCGCCATTCCGGACTAGGCCACGACCCCTCTGCCGTATTAAGGTCGCATTGTGCCGATTTAATGGTTATGCATTGGAATCAGTAATGCTATATCCTGAAAAATCCTCATCTGTTAGGATGGATCCCCGGAGCTATGACTGCGGTATCTCGGCCCAGCCCCTTCTTGGTCTCACCCTTGGTGAAATGCTCAAATCTGTCACAACCCGCTTCCCGGATACGGAAGCAGTAGTCTCAGTCCACCAGGATATCAGGTGGACGTACCAGGAACTCCTCTCCCAAGTCAACAGCCTCGCCAAGGGACTGATGGCGCTTGGAGTCGAGAAAGGCGATCGGGTGGGTATCTGGGCAATGAACTATGCCGAATGGATCGTCACCCAGTTTGCCACTGCCACGATCGGCGCCATCATGGTCAATATCAACCCGGCATACCGGACGTATGAGCTGGAATACGTCTTGAAGCAGGCCGAGATCCAGACCCTGATCCTCCAGGGGAGGTTCAAGACCTCGGATTATATCGGGATGTTCTATGAAGCCTGTCCCGAAGCACAGGACGCACGGCCCGGGAAACTGAACTCGGAAAAATTCCCATTCCTGAAAAATGTGGTCTTCCTCGGGGATATTGCGTACAAAGGCATGTTTACCTGGCCTGCCCTTATGAAAAAGGGGGAGAAGATCAGCAATGACGAGCTGGTTGCCAGAGGAGAGATGCTTGATTTCGACGACCCCATCAACATCCAGTACACGAGCGGGACGACGGGATTTCCAAAAGGGGTCGTGCTCACCCACCACAGCGTCCTCAACAACGGGTACATCATCGGAGAGGGGATGGGATTTTCAGAAAAGGACCGGCTCTGCATCCCGGTCCCGTTCTACCATTGTTTCGGGATGGTCCTCTCAAACCTCGCATGCATGACACACGGGTCGACCATGGTCCTTCCGTCACCGACCTTTAATGCCGAGGATGTCTTAAAGACGGTCGAAGCAGAGCAGTGTACGGCCCTTAACGGGGTACCGACCATGTTCATCGCCGAGCTCTCCCATCCTGACTTTTCGAAGTACTCCATGCAATCACTCAGGACCGGGATCATGGCCGGATCTCCCTGCCCGATCGAGGTGATGAAGGAGGTGAACCGGAAGATGAATATGTCCGAGATCGTGATCGTCTACGGTCAGACAGAAACCTCCCCGGGGATCACCATGACGACTACGAAGGATCCCGTCGAGCGGCGTGTCTCGACCGTTGGAAGGGTGTTTCCCCACACCGAACTGAAGATCATCGATCCAAAGAGCGGGAAGATCGTCCCGCATGGTGAGATCGGCGAGATCTGCGCCCGTGGATACTGCGTAATGAAATGCTACTACAACAATCCGAGCGCAACCCATGCAACCCTCGATACCAACGGATGGAACCATACCGGGGATCTCGGGACGATGGATGAGGAGGGGTACGTGAAGATTGTCGGGAGGCTGAAGGACATGGTGATCAGGGGCGGGGAGAATATCTATCCCCGCGAGATAGAGGAGTTCCTCCACCACCACCCGAAGGTTGCGGATGTGTACGTCATCGGCGTCCCCGACATAAAATACGGCGAAGAGCTGATGGCATGGGTGATGCTGAAAGCCGGGGTCAGCACGACTGAAGAGGAGATCAAGGAGTTCTGCCGGGGAAAGATCGCCCATTACAAGATACCCCGCTATGTGAAGGTCGTACAAGAGTTTCCGATGAGCGTCTCCGGGAAGATCCAGAAGTTTCGGATGCGCGAAGTCTCCATACAGGAACTGCAGCTCGAAGAAGTCTCCCACATCGAGACCGCCTGAGAAAAGAAGAATCCCCGCCTTGTTCCTGCAGTTCATGCCGGCATTCTAGGTCTCTGGCCGACCTTTCTTCCCGGATCTGAAAAGGAACGGTGCCAGTAATCCTACCTCATACCTGCCCGCTTTACGAGGTCTTCGGCAACCGCAGACGCCCTTTGGAGGACCTCCTCCTCGCCAGGGATATACCGGTCCATCATCAGCACCCTCCCCTGGCAGAGTACCGTCATCACCGCTGATCCATTACATGAATAAACTACATTGGAGGTGATGTTGTGCAACGGGGTATTGCAGACGGCGTGCCGGTCGAGCAGTATCAGATCGGCAGGATTACCAGGAGTGATAGTGCCGCTCCCAAGCCTGAGCGCCCGGGCACCACCTGTGGTGGCTAGGGAAAGCATCTCGCTGGCAGGGAGGAGGGTCGGGGAGTTCCAGTAAAATTTCTGGAGGAGTGCTCCCGTCTTCATCTCCTCAAACATATCGAGGTTGTTGTTCGAAGAACAACCATCCGTACCAAGCGAGACATTCACCCCGGCCTCTTTCAGCCAGTGGTAGGGCATCGCCCGGTTCACGGCAAGTTTCATGTTGCTCACAGGATTGTAGGCGACGGAGACCCCCCGTTTTCCAAGGAGTGAGCATTCCGCCTGGTCGAGCCAGCAGCAATGTGCGGCCACGGTGCGGGGAGTGAGGATCCCGCACCGGTCGAGCACCTCCGGCGGCCGCATACCGCAGGCCTTCACGGAATCCCGTACCTCCTGTTCGGTCTCAGAGAGGTGGATATGGATCGCGATCCCCTCTTCCTTGCTATACTCTGCCAGCCAGAAAAGACCCTCCTGCGAGACCGTGTAGATTGCATGAGGCCCTACCGAAGCCTTTATTCTCGGATTATCCAGGGCCTTGATATGACGGACAAATCGTTCGGTTCCCCGTATCTCCTGCTCACGTTTCTGCTCGTTCCCAAGATCGATGAAACCATAAGAGAGGACGGCACGGAGTCCTGCTGCTTCCACTGCCCGGGCAGCATCCTCCATAAAAAAGTACATATCCTTGAACGCCGTGGTGCCTGTCCTTATCATCTCAAGACAGGCAAGCCGTGTTCCCCAGTACACATCGTCCCCGTTAAGGTGTGACTCGAGAGGCCAGATCTTTTCAGAGAGCCACGGTTGCAGGGGCATGTCATCGGCATATCCCCGGAGCAGGGTCATTGCAGCATGGGTATGGGTATTGACAAGACCAGGAAGCGCAACGGAGCCGGTTCCATCGAGGACGTACTCGGCCTCTCCCCTGAAGTTCCGGCCTGCATCAGGTCCAGCCGCACCAATGAACCCGTCCTCATCCACACAGATGTCAATCGGTCCGCTTTCCGTGAGAGCGCCTTTGATCAGGAGCGATCCCGGCTTTTCAGGGAAGTCAACGGGGTGTCCTGCCATCATGCCAGCCCCCTGATGATCCGCATCACTATATCTCCAGTACGATCCTTGTTCTCCGCGGAACGCTTCAGGAGATGTTCGTAGGTTGGATTTTCATCAGCAATCCCATGTGCATAGTTATCCACGGTGCAGAGAGCCGCAATCTCCATCCCGAGCTCCCGGGCAAGGGTGGCTTCCGATGCGATGGTCATGCCGACAAGGTCAGCACCGGCAGCGAGGGCACGGACCTCTGCCCTGGTCTCGAGGCGGGGTCCCGGGGTCTGGACGTAGATCCCTCCATACCGGGCTTCCGGGATAAGCGCTGCAAGCTGCCGGGACAAGCCGGGTGAAAATTCCGGGAGCACATGGTGGATCGCATGGTCATGGAAGGAGGGGATGGTCGTCATGCTCATGTAATCGGTGGGGATGACCACCGATCCTTCGGGGATTTCCCGCTTCAGCGTCCCGGCCGACCCGATGGAGACCAGGCGATTGACCCCGCAGAGTGCAAGTGATGCAAGGTGGGACCGGAAGTTGATCCGGTGCGGAGGCCGGTTCCGCTGGTGCCGCAGGAGCAGGGCATACTCCCCGGTGAGAACTTCAGAATTTCCGAACGGGGTATGGATCACCCTTCTCTCAAGGTCCGGCAGTCTGGTAAAAAGGAGACTTGTGCCCCCGATAATTCCTAGCATGGTCTGCTCACCTGTTGTCAGTATAGAGAGGACGCATGCGTAATGTATCATTTTCGGTCCAACTCATGGATCAATCCCGGAAGTTGTATCAGCAGGCCATGCCAGATCTCCTCTGCATGGGCAGGTTTGCCACCGTTGAAGATGACGCGATCAGGCGCGGTGAGTGCACGGATATCTACTTTATCAGAACCGAGGAGATTCTCCGCCATTCCGGCAGGAACCCTCTGGTCACCATGGAGGTGACGGCATCATCCCTTCCTGACGGCTGGGCAGTATTCTGCGGTCTCGATGACGTCCTCTCCCTCCTCGAAGGAATTCCGCTCTCTGTCGATGCGATGGATGAGGGGACGATCTTTTTTCCCGGAGAACCTGTGCTCCGGGTCGAGGGGCATTACCTGGACTTCACCCGGTACGAAACGGCAGTACTGGGATTTCTTTGTCATGCCTCCGGGATCGCAACCGCCGCAGCGTCCATCAGGTGCATCGCGAAAGGGAGCAGGATCTATTCCTTTGGTTCCCGGAGACAGCATCCGGCCATTGCCACGATGGTCGAACGCGCAGCCTGGATAGGGGGCGTTGACGGGGTCTCAAATACTGCCGCTCCCCCGGGAATTCCCCTTGCCGGTACCATGCCCCATTCCTTTGTGATGTGCTACCCCTCTCCCCGGGAGGCGTTCATTGCCTTTGACCGGTTTGCCGACGCGGAGGTTCCCCGGATCTTCCTCTGCGATACCTTCTGCGATGAGAAGATGGAATCGCTTGCTGGAGCGCGCTCGGGAGCGGAGGGGGTGCGGCTGGATACCCCGCGGTCCAGGAGGGGGAACATGCGGGCGATCATCGAAGAGGTCCGGTGGGAGCTTGATGCTGCGGGATACCACGGAGTGGAGATTGTTCTTTCGGGGGGAGTGACCCGGGATGACATCATCGCCTACCGCAATCTCGTGGACGCGTTCGGGGTAGGGGGCTCAATTGCCAATGCCCCGGTGATCGATTTTGCTATGGATATTGTTTCTATCGAGGGTATATCCTCTGCAAAGCGTGGCAAAAAGAGCGGGAAGAAGCAGGTCTGGGAGGTCCCGGATGGCCGCCATCACCTCCTGCCATCGGGCCATTCCGGTCCGGAGGGGGGAGTCCCTCTCCTCTCCCCTTTTATCAGGGACGGGGCGATCATGAAGCGTCCTCCCCTCTCTGCAGCACGCGACCGGCTCATGCAATCCCTGATGCAGCGTACATGGCTGGATACCCCGCGAATGGCCGGTGTAGACTCCCCTGATGACCCGGATTGTGATAAATAATTCTTTTAACCAAGAGCGACCAATCTTGTAGGAGCGGGCCGATAGATCAGAGGAAGATCGCTTCCTTGGCATGGAAGAGGCCGCGGGTTCAATTCCCGCTCGGTCCATCCGCTTTGTTTCATCTGCCTTCTCATGGTAAGAGTGGCCTTTTTCAACCTCAATCTTATGGAACATCAGGCCTTGTTTATTAAGGAGCCCTTTTCAATGTCTTTCCGATAAAATTTCAAATCGGAGTTTTTTTACCTGCAAGGGATGATGTAGCATCGATTACACGTGGGCCTCAAGGAATGGATTATCCCCCAGGATGACATCTTTTTTGACCATTTCGACCGTTTATCTGCGGTGCTGGTGCTCGCGTCCTACCGGCTGGTGGATCTGACCGACAATTTCGGGGACCTGAAGAACTATGCACAGCAGATCAAGCAGCTCGAGCATGAAGGGGATAAGATCACCCACGAGATCTACGAGCTGCTGAATACCAGTTTCATCACGCCGCTCCAGCCGGATGAGATCTCCCATCTCGCCTCTTCCCTGGATGATGTTCTCGATTATATCGATTCGACAACAAGGAAGATGGACTATTACGAGATCCCAGAGGTCGACTCGTACATGCGTGAGCTGATACGGCTGATCCAGCTCTCGGTCATCGAGATCGAACAGGCGGTCAAGTGCATCCGGTCGATCAAGAACCCGATGCAGATCGAGAATCGCTGCATCGAGGTGAACCGGCTCGAGAATCTCGCCGATGATGTCCTTGCTCACGCGATAAAGGATCTCTTCAAGACCAAGGGTGCAGTGGATATCATCAAGTACAAGGATATTTACGAATACCTGGAGATCGCGACGGACAAGTGCGAGGATGTTGCCAATATCCTCTCTGACCTCGCGATACGGCATTCCTGATCCGGGGGCACCTGCCGATGAAAGCCGGGAGTGGAATGACCGGAGTGGCTCTCATTCCCGTGCTGCCGCGAGGGTGGTGACCAATGCTCGTCCCGACCCCGGATATCATCGCGTTCATCATCCTGATCGCGCTTGCTTTTGATTTTACGAACGGATTTCATGATTCGGCAAACTCGATATCGACCATCATCTCCACGAAGGTTCTCTCACCGCAGAGAGCGGTAGTGTTCGCCGCTTTTTTCAATTTCATCGCGGCATTCTTCTTCGGCGTTGCTGTCGCGAGTACCATCAGCAGGATCATTAATCTCAGTTACGTGGACCCTCTTATCGTCCCTTATATCATACTCGCTGCCCTCTTTGGGGCAATCTGCTGGAACCTGATCACCTGGTATTCCGGTCTTCCAACCTCCTCATCTCATGCACTGATCGGCGCCCTTGCCGGAGCCGGTATATCAGCCGCAGGGCTCGCGGCAATAAAAATGGGAACGATCGACACCGTTGTCCTCTTCATGGTAATCTCCCCAATCATCGGATTTGTCATCGCATTCTTCTTCATGGCGGTGGTGATCAGAATATCGAAGGGAACACAACGGATGGTGGCAGAACGACATTTCAGGAGATTACAACTATTTTCTGCTGCAGCCTACAGTTTCAGCCATGGCACGAATGACGCCCAGAAGACGATGGGGATCATAACACCACTCCTTTTTAGTATTGGTTATTATGGGGCTTCTGTGGATCCGAACAATCTGCCGGTTCCAATGTGGGTTATTCTGGCTGCTCATGCGGCAATCGCCCTGGGTACCCTGTCGGGAGGGTGGCGTATTGTGAAGACAATGGGATACCGTATCACCCGGCTCCGGCCTGTGGACGGGTTTGCCGCAGAGACATCGGGGGCTGCGACAATTATCGGGGCATCCATTGCGGGGATACCCGTCAGCACGACCCATGTCATCTCCTCCTCGATCATGGGTGTCGGCGCGACCCAGGGTTCGGGTTACGTTGGATGGAGTGTCGCTCGTCGGATCGTGTGGGCATGGATCCTGACCATCCCGGTGAGCGCGATCATGGGCTACGTCTACTTCACCGGTATCTTCTACATCGTGAACCTGTTCTGAAGGGAATGAAAGGTCATGATACTGAAGCATAAGGAACATGAACCATGACCAGGTGTACCTCCCGGAATTTCGCTACCATTTCAACCTACCCGAGGGGGTATCCCTCGTGAATCCTGTAATCCGGTTTCAGGACCCGGATTCACGTGAAAAAATTATGAATGTCTCCCTCCCTTGATTCCGGCACAGAGCTGTATCAATTCGGGCCTGGGGAGACGGTGCGAACCTCACTTCTCTGGTCGTGGCCCACTCTCACGTCTCTTCCGATTGTTCCTTCTCCCCCCGTTCCTGATAATACCTGCAGAGGTGAGAGACAGGACAGGTTGTGCAGGCCGGTCTTCTGGCCATGCAGACAGCCCTGCCGTGTGAGATGAGGATATCGGTGAGGACTCCCCAGTCCTTTTCCGAAAACAGGCTCATCAGGTCCTTTTCGATACCGTCAGCGTTTCCCGAGTCAGAAAACCCGAGGCGCCCCGCGAGCCTGAAGACGTGGGTGTCCACCGCCACCCCCTTGTTCTTTCCAAACGCATGGAAGAGCACAATATTGGCAGTCTTTCTCCCCACGCCGGGAATTGTCAGGAGTTCCTCCATGGTATCAGGGACCGTTCCTGAATACCTCTCGATGAGCAAACGGGAAGCGGCAACGATGTGCTGTGCCTTCATGTGAAAGAAACCGGTGCTGTGAATGATCTCCTCCACCTCGGCCAGATCGGCATGTGCGAGGGATTGGGGGTCGGGAAAGCGGGAGAACAGGTCATACCTGATGGCATCTACGGATCTGTCGGTGGTCTGGGCAGAGAGGATGGTCGTGATCAGCACTTCGAAAGGCGATGCCGCATACCGGTCCCGGGCCCACCGGTCCGGGTAACGATCAGAAAGGATGGCAAGGATCCGGCGGGCTTTCTTCTTGTCCATGCAGAATTAGGTGGGGCACGAATCCATAAAATAGGCACGATGAAGAGAAGAGATGGGGTAGGGCAGATTCGAACTGCCGTCAAAGCGTCCCAAACGCTCTAGGATGGACCAGGCTACCCTACTACCCCTGATATGAGGAAGAGGATTGGTCAGGGACCCAAAAATAGTTACCTATGGATCCCCGCCCCTGGTGATGGGGAGCGGCATGCTGCCTCCCCTGGTGACAAGGCTCCCGGAATAGGTGCCTGAAAGGAGCGCACGTGACAGGTTACCCGGGTCCCGGCCATCAATGACGAGCAGGGGGATGCCGGACCGCTGGATCACTTTTGCCGCGATCATATCGATCACCGTATTCGCCCCTGCCTTGAGTGATCCGGTCCCCACGATCTCTCCGAGTCGTTCAGGAGTGAGCTGGCCAAGCCGTTCAGCTGCCGGATCGATCATTGGATCTGCGGTATAGATCCCATCTACCGAGGTGAGATTGACCATCAGGTCTGCCCCGCACCGCTCTGCAAGGACAGCTGCCACCGCATCCGTTGTCTGGGCAGGGGTGACCCCTCCCATCAGGATGATCCTGCCGGTCGCCCCGTATGCCATCGCCTCGGCCTGACTCTCCGCAATGAGGGGGCAGGCCGCATCACCCAGCGCACCGGCAAGGAGCATCGCATTGATCCTGGTGACCGCAACCCCGATCTCATCGGCAAAGGCTTCGGAACAGCCCATCTCCCGTGCTGCCGCAATATACCTCCTGGCCTCCCCGCCACCACCGACCACAACGTACAAACGGGCATACCCGGCGATCTCCTGCAACACAGTGGCATAGCGGGCGATACGGTGCTCTTCAAGGGCAGGGATGAGCACAGATCCGCCCAGCGAGAGGACGACCTTCTTCATGCACCCAATGGTTTCTTTATACGCTACATATAATTGTTGAAGATGATCCGCTGCCCGGTCTGCAGGAGTATCGATATCTACAGGGTTGCAGGAGGGTGTATCGGCGAGGTATACCGGTGCAAACGCTGCGGCTACTATGGCTCGTTTATGGTAGAGGAGGACGAACCTCCCCGGAACAACGAGGAGGAACAAGGTAAGAAGTGAATCCCGTCACCGGCACGTTTATCTTCCACTGCCCGGTTATTCTCCTCTGATGGAAGACTGGCACGAAGCGCGGCAGTACCGGAAGGGGGACGATCTCGAGGTGGCATGTTCTCTCTGCAGCCACCGGTGCCATATCAGGGACGGGAAGCACGGGATCTGTGGCGTCAGGGTGAACCGGAACGGGACGCTCTACGCAACCACGTTTGGCAAAGTGAGCGCGGAAGCAATCGATCCTATCGAGAAGAAACCACTGTACCATTACCTGCCTGGGACCCTCTCGTATTCGCTTGGGAGTGTCGGGTGCAATTTTCATTGTGAGCACTGCCAGAACTGGCACATCTCGCGGCAGGGATACGAGACGGCCCTTGCCGACCTTTCCCCGAAGGAAGGGGTAAGAAAGGCACTCTCGGCGCATTGTGCAAGCATCGCATGGACCTATAACGAACCCACCATCTGGCATGAATACCCTCTTGAGATGGGAAGCCTTGCAAAGGAGCACGGGCTGGGAACGGTATATGTGACAAACGGGTATATCACCGATGAGGCACTCAGGGAGATCCGGCCGGTGCTTGATGCGTTCAGGGTGGATATCAAGGCCTATTCCGATGCATTCTACCGGAAGGTCTGCGGTGCCAGGCTCCAGCCGGTTCTCGATGCTACCATCCTCGCCCGGGAGCTTGGCATGCACATCGAGGTGGTCAACCTGGTAATCCCCGGGCTGAATGATTCGCCCGATGAGACGGGAGCCCTCATCCGTTGGATCATCGAACACCTGGGACCGGATACCCCTGTTCACTTCACCCGGTATCACCCGGATTACCAGATGAGTGAGCCGGGACCGACCCCTGTTGCCGTCCTTGAGAAAATATACCGGCAGGCCCGGGAACTTGGGCTGCATTATCCGTATCTTGGTAATGTATACCTGCACCGGTTCGAGAACACGTATTGTCCGGTCTGCGGGGCGCTCCTGATCGAGAGGCAGGGGTTCTCATCGGATTTTCGGAACCTATCGTCGAAGAAGTGCACACAATGCGGGGAAGCGATACCGTATGTCGACAAAACAGCCTGACGGGCAGGAGCCCCCCCTGTTCCTTGTTGACAGGATGCTCGGCGCGCTCTGCCGCTACCTGAGGTTCATGGGGTATGATACCGAGAGTGCCCATTCCATGGCCGAGGGAAATCCCCGCGAGGATACACTTCTCATCAGGTCTGCAGAGCGGAAGGGGCGGATCCTGGTTACCCGGGACCGGGAGCTGGCACAGCGTGCCGGTCCAAGGGCAGTCCTTATCTCTGGTGATGACGTCATCGATCAGATCAGCCAGCTCGTGAAACAAGGCCTTATCGAGCCGGAACTCAGGCTGAACCGGTGTTCGATCTGCAACGAGCTGCTCAGGCCTGCACGGAGCGAGGAGGTTTCATCCGCATCGTATGCCCCGAAGAACAGGGGAGATCTCCGGTTTTTCTGGTGCAGACATTGCAGGAAACTCTACTGGCTGGGCTCCCACAGCGAGCAGCTCGAAAAAAGAATAAGGGGGGATTTTTAGTCGCAAATCGTCTTTTTTATTCCCGTTTTTCAGGAACTTTTTGCAGCAGAGGCCTTCTCGCTCATCTGGCTCCTTCTCTTGAGCCAGACCAGTTCCTTGTTCTCCCAGGCAAAGCTCTGCATCGGGAGGACGGAAACCTCAACAGGAACACCGGAAACATCGGTGTTTTGAGGGATGACGAGGATCTTTTTCGGGGATGCAAGACCCGGGACAGGGTTGTTCCGTGCCATGTCCATCAGGGAATCGATGGTACTGGGTGTCACAACATGGTCGAACGAGACCAGAACATGGGCACCTTCCGACTTCCCGAGGATTCTCCGTGCCACTACGAAGCCCTGTTCTTTTCCCCCGGATTTTGCCGCGGGCTTGATCTGCCATCCGTCAACGCTGGGATAGAGTTTCCTGAGTTCCTTTCTTACAAATTCATGCATGATGTCGTCATTAGATCCCATGGTCAATCACGGCAGAAGATAGATTGTCAGATAACTACTAAAATTGTTTGGTATGGAAACGGCAAGGGCAGTTTCACCACCTGAATGCACGGAATATTCCGCCATGGTGCATCAGCAGAAACCGCCATTGTCATGCCTTCGTGCCAAAACAGAGAACCAGTAAAAGATGGGCTAAAATCGTTTTATTGCCTTTTTTTGGGAAAGGAAGCATTGTGCCAGTTTTGCCAATACCGTGAGATCTCATCCATTCCCTGCCGCATGGTTTTAACTTCCCCTCCTCCAATAGTATGTGAAACCTGGTGAAGAAGATGGCAGAATCAAATGGGAGATCGGGAAAGCCGGGAGATGCAGGGAACGGTCTCCTTGATCGTCCCTCGCTCTTCTTCAACCGCGAGCTCTCCTGGCTCGAATTTAACAGGCGGGTCCTTTCGGAAGCTGCTGACCAGGTCCATCCCCTCCTCGAACGAGTCAAGTTCGTCTCCATCTTCTCAAACAACCTGGATGAATTTTTCATGATCCGGGTCGCAGGGCTGCAGCGGCAACTGGAGAGAGGGGTGCGTGAACCTCCTCCTGACGGAATGAGCCCTGCCGAACAGTT
>JAJRBU010000200.1 GCA_028679315.1 Methanoregulaceae archaeon | reverse complement strand
GACCAAGACATCGGCGATAGAGAACGGTATTATATTACAGGATACCAAGAAAAAGATAATTAAAAAAACGGTCATCTTCATTTTAGCCCGCATTCTCCCCCTCTTTTTAATTATAAGACTTTATTTATGGTCTTTCTTATTAAATAGATCCCTATCAACAACTGATCCCCGCACCATGGGTTGCCGGGAATGATTACATGATGTGTATCATGCCTACTGCACCCCCAGTTGCTCAGCCGGTAGTCGCCACAACTGTGATGCAAAACGATTCAACGATTGACCATCGTGTGGGTCTGTCCCAAACCTCATTAGGCGATGGACCGGCCTGACCTCCGGGTAAGTCCAAGGCTCCGGATTCTTTTCCAATGAGGCTGGAATATATACCATCGGATCAACGGTTACCAGTATTAAGACCTTCAAGAGCCGATCCGGACTCGGGGGTTGTAGTATGGTGCCAGCAGTAAGATTACTGAAAAGAATCGCTCCGGCTTCCATGATCAACGATTTCATAAGTCTGAAAAGAGAGGGGGAAAGTAATAAATGGACAAGAAAATTGGTCAAATCCCATTCAAGGCAGTCTTATTCGACATGGATAACACCCTCTTTGACCTTGTCCATGCCAAGACCGAAGCCTGCCGGATGGTGACGGAAAAACTTGGTACAGGGGATGCTGGAGAACTCTTCTCATATTTTCTCCGCCGGCAGGGAGGTTTTGATGACCCCGAAAATATCAGGGACTTCATGCGTGATCACTCCTGCTATGAGGGAGACCTCTTCATGGAGTGCGTCTTAATCTACCGTGAAGGGCAGACCTGGAACCTGACCCTCTACCCGGGAGTGGAATCGACCCTTGCTCTCCTCACCTCGTTCGGGTTTTCGATGGGGATTGTGACCGATGCCCACAGGGCAGACGCAGACCTCCGCCTTGGGGCGATGGGTCTCTCACACTACTTCGATCATGTGGTGACCCATGAGATGACCGGGGCACACAAGCCAAGCAGCCTCCCGTTCCTTCTCGCCCTCATCCGGATGAATGCGACCGCCCAGGAGACACTTCTTGTCGGGGACAGCCCGCGGCGGGACATCGCTCCTGCAGGGATCCTTGGGATGCATACCGTGTATGCCCGGTACGGTGACCGGTTCTCCCCCTGGAGGTCAGATGGAGGGGCGGACTATGCCATTGATTCCTTCCCCGAGCTCCTGGATATCCTGGAACCTGATGGAAGGAAGAAGGGTACCAGGCAGTCTACACTTGGATAATAGCTCCAGCAATCCACATCGGGAACTTTATCAGAACCTGCAATCAAGCATGGAGATGAGGATATGCCCCGAAACCGGATTCTTTTCATCTGCTCGCATAACGCCGCCCGGTCCCAGATGGCGGAAGGCTATCTCCGTGCCCGGTACGGTGACCGGTTGGAGGCATTCAGTGCCGGCACCGAAGTGTCGACCGTCAGCCCGTATGCGATCAGGGTCATGCGGGAGATCGGCGTGGATATATCCGGGCACTGGTCAAAGTCGTTGAAGGAATTTTCGGGCGTGGAGATGGACGTGGTCGTAGTCGTCTGCGATGCAGCAAAATCCGCATGCCCTTTCTTCCCCTGGGCAAAAGAGACGATTCATGCCACCTTCAGGAACCCAAAGGAGTTCTCAGGGACCGATGATGACATCATCGCCGGGTTCCGGGAAGTCCGGGACGAGATTACAAGATGGATCGACCGGTTTGCCTCCGGAACGTCATGAACAGAATCATAGCAGCATCCGGCAAGAGGGGCCGCCCCTCTAAACCCAGCCCCTTTCAGCGGGAAAGAGAGGGAGAGCGCCGTGTCTTCCGCTTCCGGGATTCGTGATACTGCCAGCTAAGACAGCATCCTATCTTTTTTGTAGAGATCATTCTGTAAAGGAGGGGGAGAAAATCCAGGATATGGGATCCCCTTATCCCCTGAGCTCACGGAGGGTGTCCTTTACCTCCTCCACATGATTGGGCACTTTTACCTTCCGCCATACCGCAGCAATATGACCATCGGGAGTGATGAGGAAGGTGCTCCGTTCGATACCCTTGAGGAGCATGCGGTCTTTCCAGACCTTGTATGCGCGGATGGCATCATGCTTCTGATCGGAGAGGAGGCGGAAGCGGAGCCCCTGCTTTGCCGTGAATTTCTGGTGGCTGGCCTCCGAATCGGCACTCACGCCCACAATCTCGGCTCCAAGCGCCGCAAATTCCTCCACCGCATCGGAAAAACCCCTTGCTTCCATCGTGCACCCGGGCGTGTTGTCTCTCGGGTAAAAGTAGAGCACGAGCCATTTCCCGGCAAAATCCTGCAGGCAATACTCTTCACCTTCCGCATCCGGAAGGCAGAAATCAGGTGCCTGCGTGCCCATCATTGGATCGCTCTTTTCGTCAGTCATCGGAACGACACCTGATCCAGATACGTCCGGGATGATAAAAAAGATACAGACTCATCCCTTGACCTTGTCATCATTAATTTTTACTACCTCATGCTGCGAAAACAGGGGAATCCGATGATCCGATCAGGAAAGGCCTCGTTTCAATTAAGGGATCCCGTGGGAGAGAAACGGCGAGACATATCAGACAATCAATAAAAAAGGATCGGGAGAGATCTATTTTCCCTTCCTGAAAAAGCCGAACGGGTCACGGTAGTTGAAAAGGAGCCGCGACCTCTTCTCGGGAAAGACTCCTTCCGCCACCGATTTGATCTCCTCCACCGAGTAGAAGGTACCGGGCAGATGGTGCTGTATCCCCCTGACAACCTCATCGAGATCCTGGCGCTTGATGACCGAGAGGATGATTTTCACCTTCCCCTTCGATCCCTCCGCGTCAGCGATCGTGACACCGAAACTATGTGCTCTCAGGAACGAGACAAGCCGGGTAATATCTTCGTTTGAGATAACCCGGACGATCACTGTCCCGATGGAGAGCCGCTCCTCTACGGTCATCCCAAGCAGCGTCCCTGCTGCAAATCCCCCTCCGTAGGCGATATAACAGGCGACGTTCGTCACGTTGTTCATCACCTGTCCTATCGCGAGCAGCCAGATGATCACCTCGAAAAAACCGATGATAGGAGCGATGTACTTCAGCCCCTTTGCAATGAAGATGACCCTGATCGTCCCAAGGCTCACATCGCAGATACGGAAGAAGAAGATAAGAAGGGGTAAAATCACCCATGCAAAGAGATCGGATGATGACATAGGTTCTACCATTGCCTTTCTACCCTATCCAGAATATTCAGACCCAGCCCCGGTATTTCATTGCCTTCACCACTCTCCCGACCGCTATGGTATACGCGGCCTGGCGCATCGGGACGTGGTTCCTGGAAGCAAGGTCGTGAACAACCCTATAGGCGTCGACCATCTTTTTTTCAAGCCTTCGGTTCACCTCTTCTCCCTCCCAGTGGTCCAGGTTGAAGTTCTGTACCATTTCCAAGTATGAGACAATAACCCCTCCGCCGTTGCAGAGGATATCGGGAAGGATGAATACACCCCTTGCATGCAGGAGGGCATCCGCATCGCCGCTGACAGGACCATTCGCAAATTCGGCGATCAGCCGCGCCTTGATCCGGCTGGCATTATCTAGGGTAATCACATTCTCAAGGGCAGCTGGAATGAGGATATCGACATCAAGTCTGAGCAGTTCATCGTTGGTGATATTCCTGGCACCAGGAAAGTCCCGGACACTCCCGGTTTTTTTCTTGTAATCCAGGAGGGCGCGGATATCCAGACCGTCTTTGGCATATACTCCCCCACGGCTGTCGCTCACCGCCACGACCCTTACGGAATACTCGCCCTGGCCGATCATGGCGGCATGGGCTCCGACGTTCCCGAATCCCTGGATTGCGACCGTCGCTCCCTCAAGAACGATACCAATATTTTTTGCAGCCTCTCTGATAACGAACCATCCCCCACGGGCAGTCGCATCCTCCCTCCCCTCGGATCCCCCCAGGCTGACGGGCTTCCCCGTTATCACGCCGAAGGTTGTCTTCCGGGAGATCCGGGAGTACTCGTCCATCATCCATGCCATCACGGACGAATCGGTATAGACATCGGGTGCAGGGATATCCCGGTCCGGACCGATAAAGTGGGAGATCGCCTGGATGTAGGCACGCGAGAGCCGCTCAATCTCCCCCTGCGACATCTTCTTCGGGTTACAGATCACCCCTCCTTTCGCCCCGCCAAGCGGCAGGTTGTGGAGGGCACACTTCCAGGTCATGATCGCAGCAAGTCCCCGGATGGTATCGATCGTCTCGTCCGGGTGGAACCGGATCCCGCCCTTGGTAGGCCCAAGGGCATCGTTGTACTGGACCCGGAATCCTAAGAACGCCCTGATGGAGCCGTCATCCATCCTTACCGGGATCGAGACATGCAGCTCACGCATGGGCATCTTCATGACCGCCTCGAGATTGGGCGTGACCTGGAGATCTGCGGAGCAACTGCAGAGATGCCGCTTGACATCCTCGAACAAATTTTGCTCAGCCATTCGTTCCTCCTCCTGTTCCTGGTATCAGACCTCTTTCGCAATTAACGATACTCTTATCGTTTTGTCTCGAGAAATGCCCGTATCTGCTCCTCACGGCTAACGCTTGAAGGGGAATGCCTGCTGAAATGCTCCTCGAAAACTGGCTTCTCCTCCTTGTATAATAACCCGAATGCAATGGGAGCATCGCTGTTATAATCCCATTCTTCAGCCTTGCGGCATGCTGCCTGGAAATCGGCCGGGTCATGGCCGGACAACTCGTATCCCTGCCGGTCGTAGAGTTCTGAGACATTGAAATAGGATGCACAGATCTGGAGCACATCAACAAACGAAAATCCCCTGTGGCGGAGTGCCTGGCCGATGATCCCGGAGAGGTGAGGCATCTTCCGCGTCGTACTCCGGGCGACGAACCCCGCCCCGCTTGCGAGCATCAGGCTGATCGGGTTGAATGGCGCCTCGGACGTGCCTTGCGGGGTTGATCTCCCGCGGAATCCCAGCGGGGAGGTGGGAGTGTATTGCCCCGTTGTCAGACCATAGACACGGTTATTGTGGACAATGACTGTGATATCCGTGTTCCTCTTTGCACCAAAGATGAGATGGTCAAGCCCCTCGGCGTAAGCATCGCCGTCACCTGCGCAACAGATGACGGTAAGGTCAGGGTTTGCCAGCTTGATACCGGTCGCGACCGGTATCGTCCGGCCATGGATGGAATAGAAGCTGTTGATGTCGAGGTAATCCCCTATTTTTGCATGGCACCCGATCCCGGTGACAAGCACGATATTCTCGAGCGGGACGCCGTCAGCAACAAGCCCTTTGATCGCATTTCGGAGCGCGAACTGGAGAGTGAAGTTCCCGCAGCCCGGGCACCAGGTGTTCTGGGCAGTCGTGATGAGGTCTTTTGACGGCATCAGGACACCTCCCTCAACCTGGCATCCAGTTCCTCGACCGAGAACGGACGGCCGTCCAGCTTGGCAATATGGGAACCGACCGGTATTCCATGCTGGTGGCAGAGGAGCCTGAGTTGCCCTTCCGCGTTCTCTTCGACCGCGATGAGATTCCGGATGCCTGCGACCGCCTCCCTGAGCTGTTCTTCAGGAAACGGTGAGAAGACGATCGGTTGTACCACCCTGAATCCATGCCGCTCTGCAACCTCCTTGCAGACCAGGAGTGTCGAACCCCAGCAGAGGAGGGCGGTCCGGGCTCCGCTCGTGCCATACGTCTTCACGCATTCGAGTGAGTCGGTCTCATACTTCAATGCCTGAGCCTTTCGCTGCCTTTTTTCGGTCATCAGCAGCACCATGTCAGCCTTCTCGGTCGTGATCCCGGCTTCGTCATGGGCATAGCTGTTCACCTTGATCGCGGCATCCTTCATAGGAGGAAACTGCATGGGGGAGATCCCATTTTCGGTGATCGCGTATCGCCGGTATTGCCCCGCTTCAGGTGATGGGGCAGGTTCATCACCAGTGTCTGGGACCGTCATAGCCGTATCATCGAAGCTGTAGGTCCCCTCGCACAGAGTCTTGTCGACCAGGATGACTGCCGGAACCTGGCATTTCCATGCAAGGGAGAGGGCGACCGAAGACCAGACATATGCCTGCTCGGGACTCCCGGGTGCCACCACGAGCCTTGGGAACTCCCCCTGACCTGCATGAAGCACGAACCGGAGGTCAGTCTGTCCGGTATAGGTGGGAAGGCCGGTCGAAGGCCCGGTACGCTGTCCCATCACCACGACCACCGGGACTTCCGATGACCCGGCAAGGGAGAACCCTTCCGTCATGAGGCAGAATCCACCGCCGGAGGTCCCGACCGCCGTCTTCTTTCCTGCAAAGGAGAAACCAAGCGCCATCAGCATGACGGCGATCTCGTTTTCAGGGTGTATCACGGTGAGGGGGAATGACCCTGCAACCCCTGCAAGAAAATGAAGAAGGTTTGAGGTAGGAGTCATCGGATACGCGACATACGCGTCAAGACCCCCGTGCAGGAGGCCAAGCCCGATCAGCTCGTTCCCGTTCAGCAGGGGACAGCAGGTATCTCCTGCCCGGGGAATACTCCTCTTTTCGCTGACTGAATCGTATCCCTTTCGTGCGATGACCAGGTTCTTTTCGCGTTCCTTTGGGATCTGGCGCCTGATAACCGTTTCAACCACGTCAAATGGAATGCCTGCTGCCCGTGCAAATGCGCCGATCAGGCACGAGTTTCCCATCACGGCCGGTGCCTGCTCGGCTTTCAGGATCTCACCTACCGCGATTCCCTGGCCATCACCATGGACCCTCCCGCTGTCAAACAGGATCACGGTATCATCCGTGATGAGGTCACGGTGCAGATCGATGGAATCCTGGGAGAGGGCAAGGAGGTAATCGCACCGTTCCCGGTGTGCCCCGATCTTCTTATCTGCGGCACGGGTGATGGTGAAGTTATGCCCACCCTTGATGAGAGAGGGGTAATCAAAATACATGTAGGTCTGGTATCCCATCTGGTTGAAGAGATGGGCTATCAGCAGGCCGGCACTGTTGATCCCATCCCCCGCCCTTCCGCCGGTAAGGACCGATATATCGTTCATCTGCTCCACCTACCAGTCTGGTGCACATGAAGGATAATATACATTCCGCAAAGGATCAGATTCTGAAAGAAAATTATTCAATAATGGGGGTTATTTTTTCGATTGAACGGCAGATTGCCTGATCCGTGCCGCCTCATCATGGTCCTCGACCCTCATTAAGAAGGTACCATAACAGGGTTTTGTGAAGGGGAAGATGATCACGTCGCCATCGAATCCTATGAATATCGGGGGAACACCGATGATATGCTTGTCAAATATCTTGAATCCGGGATCAACACCGACATACTCCTTGCAGGTCGACCGGATATACTCCCTGCATTCGGTGAAACTTGCATCGCGGAGGATGATCTCGTACTTCAGAGATTCGATACAACCCATGGGAGCGCCTCGTCGAGCTTGTTCTTGAGCGGCATCGGATTATGGACCGCCTTTGCAGCGATCTTCTCGCAGGGGAACCCTATCGTGCCTGCAATCTCCTGGAAATGTTCCCCGTAGATGAGCGCCACGACCGTCTTTCCGGTGATGGCCTGGACGGTTGCAGCATAGCTGACACCGGCATCGTTGTGAATGAAGATGAAGTGGTAATCGAAGTCCCGTTTCTTCTCGGCAATCTCGCCGATGTACCGATCAATGTCCATCACCTCGCCCACATAGTGCCGCTCAGGGTCTGATACCTCCACGAGGGTGCGTGCAGCCCGGTTCCCGGCAATGGTCGTCTTTATCCCTTTCTTCCGGAGGGCACTGATCAGGTAGAGTGCAATCCCCGTCTGGACCGGGACCTGGGGGCAGCCGAGCACGAGGACCGCACTCTTCTCCTTTTCTTTGTTTTCGCTTGTCATCTTCTGCACAGAACCTTTTCTCCCTGCTCCTCAAATGGTTTTCCGAAGGCCCATCCATTTTATACCGGTTGCAAAACCTGAACCCTGGAAGGTTCAACTGTCAGGCGATTTCGCCCCGGGGCCAAATGCCGGCATGGATTCTCCTACAGGTCCCGGATACGGCATGGATGGGTGTAGACTGTAAAACGCTCCTGCCGTGAGAAGCAGATCAGGGTTATCCCGAACTCGTCAGCGGCAGCGATCCCGCGGTCCGTTGTCGCCGCACGGGAGATCACGACTGGCACCCCGGCATGGGCATACTTCACCACCATGTCTCTTGGCTGCCTCCCGGTGCAGCCAATGATGCATTCTCCGAGGGGTATCCGGGAGAGAACCGCGTGTCCGATCACTTTGTCAACGGTATTATGCCTCCCCACATCGCTGCTCCTCGCAACGATCGCTCCATCATGGAAGAGCACCGAGCAGTGGACACCGCCGGTCTGACGCCAGAGATCGGTCACTATCTCACGGGTGATCCCGTACACCTCGTCAATGGTGATAGAATGGTCCGAGACCACTTCCCCAGGGGGGCGCCGGATGACACCGATTGAACCCGTTGTCTCGATCTCCTTTTCCATGGCCCCGGCAATACGGGCCCGGACCCATATCTCGTTGCCTGATACCTCCACAGATTCAACCTCCTTCGAGAGGCCTTGGCAGACGACAAAGCCGGCACCGAGTTCTCTGACCTGGTTTGCGCTGGCGATGAGATCGGTAAAATGGCTGCCGTTCAGGAACAACGAGAACCGCTCCTCTTTTACCACCGTATCCTCGATCGGGGCGGCTTTTCCATTCCTGACCTGTATCCCGGTGAACCGTATGGTATTCATGATCCCGTCTCTTCTGCCAGCCATTGGAGGTAGGGCGGGTATCCGCCGGTGACCGGCAGCACGATCATCTCCGGGAGCTCATACGAGTGGAGTTTCCGGATTTCCGCCATCACGGCATCCGCATTGGTTATTACCGTCTTGATGATCAGGAGCTGCTCCCTTTCATCGCACAGTTCCCCATTCCATCGGTACACCGATTCGACCGGGGTGATAGTCACACATGCTGCAAGATGCTGCATCACCAGTGCCTGGGCGATCCCCTTTGCCTCCATCTCTCCTGCCGTTGAGAGGATGATTACCGGATCACTGTTCATGAATCTTCACCTGCCAGATCCCTCATTTCACATACCGGATGAAGAGGTCTTCGATCCATACTGCGGGCACCCCGGTATGAGGTCACCTTAAAGAACATACGAAAGAGAATATATCCAGCATGTACGCGGAACGCATGGGGCAGCTCCCCCCGTATCTCTTTGCGCGGATCGATGAGATGAAAGCCGCGAAAATCCGGAGCGGGACTGATGTCATCGACCTTGGTGTCGGAGACCCCGATCTCCCCACCCCCGGCCACATCGTCGATGCACTCTGCGAGGCAGCCCGCGACCCGAGAAATCACCATTATCCCTCGTATGCCGGCATGGAGGCCTTCCGAACGGCAGTGGCCGATTGGTACCGGTCGCGATTCTTGGTCACCCTCGACCCTGCAAAGGAGGTGCTCGCACTGATGGGCTCAAAGGACGGTATCGCCCATATCCCGGAGGCGTTTGTCAACCCGGGTGATTACGTCCTCGCCCCAAGTCCCGGCTACCCGGTCTATCGGACATCAACCCTCTTTGCCGAAGGGAATATCTACGAGATGCCGCTTCTCGCAAAGAACCAGTTCCTTCCGGATCTCTCCGCGATACCGAAAGAAGTGGTAAAAGCCGCCCGGCTGATGTTCCTCAATTATCCGAACAATCCCACCTCAGCGGTAACGCTCCCGGGATTTTTCGAGGAGGCCGTGGACTTTGCCCGGGACCATGCTATCCTGATCGTCCACGACAATGCCTATTCGGAGATAGCGTTTGACGGGTATCAGGCCCCGTCATTCCTTTCAACCGACGGAGCCATGGAAACCGCCATCGAGATGCACTCCCTCTCAAAGACCTACAACATGACGGGGTGGCGTATCGGGATGGCCTGCGGAAATGCAGAGATCATCGCAGGCCTCGGAAGGGTGAAGACCAATGTCGACTCCGGGGTCTTTGATGCAGTCCAGAAAGCGGCAATCGCTGCGCTCACGGGATCACAGGACTGTGTCCGTGACGCCTGCAGGGTCTATCAGAAACGGAGGGACGTACTCATCAAAGGGCTCCATGCACTGGGATTTGACGTAACGGCACCAAAAGCAACATTTTATGTCTGGATGGCCGTGGATGACTCCATGCAATTTGCCACCCGGCTCCTTGATGAGGCCGGTATCGTAGTCACGCCGGGAATAGGATTCGGGTCCGGTGGTGACGGGTACGTCCGGTTCGCTCTGACGCGGTCGACAGAACGGATACTGGAGGCACTCGATCGTATCGGGGGACTTTCCATATGATACTCCCCGACTTTATGGGGATCAGGAATGGCCATCTCTGCATCCGGGAGCATGACATGGTGGCACTCGCAGAACGGTATGGAACCCCCCTGTATGTGACTGATGAGGACCGGATAACCTGGAATTACCGCCAGTACCAACAGGCTCTCTTATCCCGCTACCCGGATACCCGCATCCTCTATGCGGCCAAGGCAAACGGGAACCTGGCGGTGCTCCGGGCCCTTGCAGGTCTCGGTGCCGGGGCTGATGTGTTCTCGTCTGGAGAACTGCACCTCGCCCTTGCCGCCGGTATGAAACCGGACTCGCTCCTCTTCAACGGGAGTTCGAAAAGCCCGGGTGACCTAGCCCTCGCCGTGGAGAAAGGGGTCCCGGTATCGGTCGATTCCCTCGATGAACTCCACCAGCTCGATGCCGCTGCCGGGCAGACAGGGAAACGGGCAGCAATTGCATTCCGGGTCAATCCCGCCCTCGATGTGCCGACCCACCCCAAGATCGCAACAGGACTTGCCACGAGCAAGTTCGGGATCGCCCACGAAATGATTCCGGCAGCATACAAAGAGGCACTCCGATGTGAACATATCGATCCGATCGGGATCCACTGCCATATCGGCTCCCAGATCCTCGCAATTGAACCCTTTGCAAAAGCCTGCGAGGTGATGGTCCGGATCGCCGGAGTTATCACCGACCTGGGTGTCCGTCTTAAATTCATAGATCTTGGCGGCGGACTTGGTATCCCCTACCACCGCCCCGGCGACCATGCACCCACCCCTGATGAGTATGCAGAGGCGGTGGTGCCGGTATTCAGGAAAGGGATTGCCGCTGCTGGAATTACCCCCTCGCTCTGGATCGAACCAGGCCGATCGCTTGTCGCTGACTCCACCATCCTGCTCACCAGGGTAAACTCGGTGAAGAAGGCCCACAGGACGTTTGCTAATGTCGATGCTGGGTTCAACCTGCTGGTCCGGCCGGTGATGTACGATTCGTACCACGAAGTTATCACCGCAAACAGGGCAGACCAGAACGGCACCACCCTTTGCACCGTTGCAGGCCCCATCTGCGAGACTGGAGACATCCTCGCCTCCGACCGGTTCCTTCCCGACCCGGTTGCAGGGGATATCATCGCACTCCTCGACTGTGGTGCTTACGGATTTGCTATGTCATCGCAATACAACAGCAGGCCGCGGTGCCCTGAAGTATTGCTCAAGGGAGACAGTGCTGCCCTTATGCGGAGGGGAGAGGCCATCGGTGACCTGACCTGTACCATGCAGTCGCCCCCCTGGCAGAAACAGGACTAAGAGAATTCGGGAGGCACTCCTGCCATGCATTTCCACTATGCCCTGGTCGATGACCTGATCAGCAAGGAGGAATTCGAACGCCGGTTAGAGGCAAAGATGCAGGAGTGCGGCGATCTCATCGACGATGTTACGGCCGCGATGCTTGTCGTCGGCGAGCTCGACCGGCAGCATGTGAAGATCAGCGGGCTTTCCGGCCGATCCACACTCTTTTCATTTTTTGGCAAGGTGATCTCGGTCACCCCTCCCCAGGAATTCACCCGGCAGGAGGGCGGGAAAGGATGGGTAGCCCACCTGATCCTTGCCGATGAGACAGGGCAGGTCAGGGCAGTACTCTGGGATGAGAAAGCCGGAGCAGCCATCGAGATAGAGTCCGGTGAGGTCCTCGAGGTGATAGGAAAGCATGCAGGAAAGCTGCAGAATGACATCACTGTCCTTGCCCTCCGCAAGTCACCCTGTGAGATCGATTGTGGCATGTCGGTCCATCCACGGCTTGCTCCCCCGGAACGAAAAGATATCAGGATCAGGATCCTCCACATCGATGATCCGAAGACGATCACCCGCCGGGATGGCAGCAGCTCCGAACTGATCGAAGGATGTGGGACGGATGGAACCAGGGTCACCCGGGTAGTGACCTGGCTTCCCGAGATTTTTGACGATATCCTCCCGGATACCACCGTTTTTATCCGTGGGATTCTCGTGAAGGCCAGGAACTGGGGAGACGAGTATGTCATCGACGAGAAGAGTGAGGTGACACCGGATGACACCAGCATCCCCTTCTCATTCAGCACATTTGATACGGTCAAAACCGAGGGAGACTGGTCGGTTGAGGGGTCGGTTGCATCCCTTCAGCCGGTCCGGGTATTCTCATCGCGGGATGGCAGGACAGGCCATGTACGGAACATCGTGCTCTCTGACGGGACGGCAACGCTCCGGGCAGTCCTCTGGGGGGACCGGGCGCTGATGCCACTCGTCAGAGGCGACCATCTCTTCGTGTACAATGCCCGGCTCAAACCAGGGCGCTCAGGAGAGCCTGAGCTGCATATCGGGACCGGGGGATTTGTTGTGGTGGCGCCACGCGGGCAGGAGGAAGCGATCGAGATGGAAGGGACGGTGATTGTCACGAGGGAGGGGACGTTCCTCGATGATGGCAGGGTACGGTTTCTTGTCAATGGCAGTCTGCCGCACGGCCACGAGTTCCGGGTAATGGGTATTCGTTCCGGTGAACGGATAACGATCAGTTCATCAGAAGAAATTGGAAAGGATGCAGGGAAGGTACGATCGTTACTCAGCAAGCTAGTGGTACCGGGTGATAGCACCAATACTTTCACACTGCATGGCCACGAAGATATATGAGAGGATTCATTTACGCTCTCCACGAAAAAGGTGAACCCGAGCAATGACAAACGGACCCCTTGAACTTGAAGATCTCCCCGGAGTCGGCCCTACCACTGCAGAGAAGCTTCGTGAGGCAGGCTTTATCACGGTTGAGAGTATCGCCACCGCATCCCCTGCCGAGCTTGCAGAGACAGCAGAGATTGGAGAATCCACGGCAAAGAAGATGATCAAATCGGCACGTGAACTTGCCGAAATCGGTGGATTCCGGACCGGCAAGGACGTGTTTGAACAGCGGAAGGGTGTGCGGAAATTAAAGACCCGTGTGCCGGAGCTCGATGACCTCCTCGGGGGAGGGTTCGAGACCCAGGCCATCACCGAGATGTACGGCGAGTTTGGTTCAGGAAAAAGCCAGATCGTACACCAGATGGCGGTCAATGTCCAGCTGCCCGAGGAGGAAGGGGGGCTTTCCGGGAGTGCTATCTATATCGATACCGAGAATACCTTCCGGCCGGAGCGTATCGAGCAGATGGTCCTCGGCCTTGGAATCGATGCTGATCCCGCAGAATTCCTGGAGCACATCCACGTGGCTCGGGCCCATACCTCTGACCATCAGATCCTGATGCTGGACACGGCACGGGAACGGGCTGCCGAACTGAGAGATTCGGACAGGCCGGTCAGGCTCTTTATCATCGATTCGCTCACCTCGCACTTCAGGGCCGAGTATGCCGGCCGCGGAACCCTTGCAACCCGGCAGCAGAAGCTGAACCGGCACCTCCACGATCTTTTCAAGCTGGCTGACGAGAATAACGCGGTCGGACTGGTCACCAACCAGGTACTCTCGAACCCGGCAGTCTTCTTTGGGGACCCGACCAAACCTATCGGAGGAAATATCGTAGGGCATACGGCAACGTTCCGCATCTATCTGCGGAAGAGCAAGGGGGGCAAGCGTATTGCCCGGCTGGTAGACAGCCCGAACCTGCCAGAAGGCGAGGCGCCTTTCATGGTGGAGGAGGCAGGACTGAAGCAGTGCTGAAAGGGCTCGTCACCGACATCGATGGCACCCTCACCGACCGGCACCGGAGGATCCACACCGGTGCGATAGAACGTATCCGCATGCTCTGCGACCAGGATATCCTGGTCGTGCTAGCAAGCGGCAATACCTCCTGTTTTATGGATGCACTCTCCAAGATGATCGGCACCCAGGGAGCCTTTATTGCAGAGAATGGGGGAGTGTACCGCACCGGGTACGCCCAGCCGTTACGGATCCTTGGTAACCAGGCCGTCTGCAAGGCAGCTCTTGAGGCTGTGGAGGATTTTTACCTCCGGTTGGGAATTGCCCTTGATCACTACAGCCCCACCTATCGCTTTGCCGATCTCGCCTTTGCCCGGACCGTCCCTGTTGACGAGGTCAGGGAGATCGTGAAGGAGTTTCCTGTCGATGTACTGGACACCGGGTTTGCCATCCATCTCCAGGAACGGGGAGTGACCAAGGGACTTGCCTTCCTGAACCTGGTCGCTGAGTTCGGTCTTGATCCCTCCGATTTTGTTGCCGCAGGGGATGCCGAGAACGATCTTGAACTCCTCAGGTATGCAGGGATCGGAATTGCTGTCCATAATGCCCATCCTGCTGCAGCTGCTGCAGCAACCTATATCTCCGAAAAAAAGTTTGGTGACGGCTTTGTGGAGGCCGTCGACAGGTATATGCCCTACTTCCTTGAGAGGTAACGGTCAACGATGATATAGTCCTTGATATCCTTCACCGATTCAAAGGGTACAAACATACGGTCCCCTTCCACCCGGTATCCTGTTGCATCAAAAGAGGGGTCGGGCTGCACAATCATATCGACGACCTGCCCTGTCTCAAAATCCACGACGAGGTTCTTGAGGGTACCGATCACCTTTCCTTCATTGGTGACTATCTTTTTCTTGGATAGGCTGCGGGCTAATACTCTGGCCATACCAGAACTGTTGAGCTTTTAATATTTAAATATGTTCAAAATTCGTCCAGTAGAATTACAGTTTTAAAAAATAACGGCCTTAATTCGTGAAAATTCTGCAATTTGGAGAGAGAAAGAAGAGAAAAGCCGGTCTGTTCAGAGCGTGGGGAACTGCCGTATAATGTCAGACTGGGTAAGGATACCAACCGGGCAATCATCCTCCATCACCACAAGCCTCCCGATCTCACGCTCCTTGAAGCGCCGGATCACTTCGAAGAGCTGCACATGGGAGGGTGCCTTGACGACATCGGTTGTCATCACCTCTGAAACCTTCTCATTGAGCGTCCTGTGATTGCCGATCGCCTTTGCAATATCACTCATGGTGACAATCCCGGCAAGCTTTCCGTTCTCCATCACCGGGGCACCGTGGATATGGTGCGTAGTGAAGAGATGGATAGCATCCGCAAGGGAATCGGTGTCACTGAGGGTGATCAAGGGGGCACTCATATAATACCTGATCGGTTTTTTGGGAAGCGAGATCATCTCGTAGGTGGAGATGAGAAGGGTCTGGGATATCTCGTCCTTTCCATACACTTCCCCCCGGATCAGGAGCTTATTGACCGGGGTTGGTCCTATGGTGATCTTGTCGCCGATCTCGAAGACACGGACACTTCCGATGATACGGACACTTGCCTGGCAGATGTCCGGGTGGCAGAGGGTGGTGAAGGCAATCTCGACCACCTTTACCCCCCTGACTTCCTCACCATCGCGGGAGATTAAGACATCATACTCTCCCTCCGAGACACCCAGGTTCAGCTCCTTGTAGGCAAGGGCGGTAGGATTGTACCCTCCCTTCGGACCGGGAATCCCGTCCACCAGCCCGACAGCTTTTAATGCCTGCATCTGGTTTCTCACGGTTCCCGGGTTCCGCTTTATGACATCAGCGATCTCTTCTCCTTTAATGGGGTGCGAGTGCTGGTGATAAAGGGTGATGAGGGTGATAAGGATATCCTTCTGGATGAGGGATAAATCCATAATGGTTTATCATATGATTTTGCATATATATTGATTGGGTTGAATTCCGGTGGAGTTTGAAAAAATCCCCACGGTACCGACCGCCGATGAGATTCTCGACCGGTGTTTCCGGCGGGCTGCATCAAAAATGCGACTCAAACGGAATAAGGACCGGGCAAACGAAGAATTTGTGAGGGCAACGAGCCAGGCGATTCATAACAGACTCGTCAGCATCATGCAGTCATTTCCTGAACTGAATGAACTGCCTCCGTTTTACCGGGATGTCGTTGACATCCTGTGGGGAATCGATCGGGTGAAAAAGTCACTTGGTGCCGTGGGCTGGGCGGCACGATGGGCCCGGACGCATGGCCCGGGTCTTGCCTACCAGACACGGAGGTCCGACAATCCTTCG
>JAJRBU010000118.1 GCA_028679315.1 Methanoregulaceae archaeon | reverse complement strand
ATCCGAGTCGTCGGCGTGACAGGCCGACATGATGGGCCACTACACTACCTGGGCACTCGCTGCAAATGGTCCCGCCTCCCGGATTCGAACCGGGGACATCGCGGTAGCTGCGCAATTGCCTTGATGCGGCAAATCATACTACAGCCGCGCACTCTACCAAGCTGAGTTAAGGCGGGATTTGCGCTCATAGTATAGGGAAAATAAAGCTATTAAACATATCGATATCGTCCTTTGAAAATGGCTCTTCGGTCACTGTTTTATAATATGAGCGCATTTTAAATGATGTATGGTTCCCATAACAACTGAAGCGGGGAATTGTTTTCTTCACCGATAGCCATGCGAAGAAAAATGTGACTGTTTTTGATACCACCCTCCGGGATGGGGAACAGACGCCAGGTATATCATTTACCTTTGCACAGAAACTTGACATCGCCCGACAACTTGCATCTATCGGAGTCTATGCAATTGAAGCAGGCTTCCCAGCCTCTTCTCAAGGTGAGCGGGAGACAGTAAAAGCCATCACGGATCAGAATCTTGATACGGTCATCTGCGGCCTTGCACGATCACGAACAGAAGACGTCGATATCTGCGTCGATTGTGACGTCGACATGGTGCATGTCTTCATTCCCACGTCCGAAGTCCAGCGGGTGCACACGATCAAAAAGACTCCCGAAGAAGTGCTCGACATCACCCGGGATATTGTCTCCTACGTGCGCGACCATTGCGAGCTTTGTATGTTCTCAGCAATGGATGCCACAAGGACGGATCCGGATTACCTGATCGCAGTCTTTCGTGCAGCTGCTGATGCAGGGGCAACGATTATCAACGTCCCGGATACTGTCGGTGTCTATACCCCTACCGCAATGAAAAAACTCATCACCCGGATCGTGAGTGAAGTCAACTGTCCAGTCGATGTCCATTGCCACAACGATTTCGGCCTTGCTGTAGCCAATACGATCACAGCAGTTGAGGCGGGTGCATCACAAGTCCAGGTAACAGTGAACGGACTCGGTGAGCGGGCCGGGAACGCAGACATTTCTCAAACTGTGATGATCCTGGAATCCATCTATGGAGTGAATACCGGCATCAAAACAACCAGCCTCTTTGAGACTTCCCGGTTAATCTCGCGATATTCAGGAATAGGGGTACTCCCAACCCAGCCAGTCGTTGGAGACAATGCCTTCTCTCACGAAAGCGGGATCCACTCCCATGGGGTCATTGCATGTGCTGCAACGTTTGAACCGGGTATCATGACCCCTGAAATGGTAGGCCACCGGAGAAAACTGACCCTCGGGAAGCATGTCGGCCGCCATGCTGTCCGTCAGATGCTTGCTGATGCGCATATCAATCCCAGCGAGACCGAGATTGATCAAATCGTGGAGAAGGTCAAGTTCATGTCCGTGAAAGGTAAAAAAGTGACCGATGCCGATCTCTACGAGATTGCCACAACCATTATGGGGATAGGAAATGGGGTGCGGGCAATCGAACTCCAGGATATCGCAATCATGACCGGAAACCATGTGATTCCAACGGCAAGTGTGAAGGCACTCGTCAATGGAAAAGAGCTGGTATGCAGCAGTACCGGAAATGGTCCTGTCGATGCTGCCTTGAAAGCGATCCTCGCTATTGTACCCGCAAAGGTGCAGCTGAAAGAGTTCAATATCGAGGCGATCTCCGGTGGATCCGATGCAATCGGGCATGTGAACATCGCAATCGAGGATGAACACGGGCATGTGTTCTCGGCAAGTGGATCCGGGGATGATATCGTGCTTGCATCTACTGAAGCGATGGTAAATGCAATCAACCTTCTCCAACGTATCCGGCAGGCCGAAGAAAGATAGGAAAAGGATAACCAGGGGCGGGCTGGAAAATCAGGAGGCGCTCTGTGGCCTGCCCTCAAGCGCCTGCTTGATCTGGCTCTGAAGCTGTTCAAACTTGCCGGAGAGCAAGCCTTCCTGCTTCTCGAGCGATTTTATCCTGAGCTCGAGGGTTTCTATCTTATCATTGAGATTTTTCAGGACATCGTCCTTCCTCTTTTCCATCATGACCGTGCCAACGCTCATGAAAACCGGGGCATCCTCAGCCACATCATTCAATTCCTCAATTGCCCGTTTTGCCTCGCGGACTGCCATCTCATACTGGGCTTTCTGGGCACCAATGGTCTGCATCTGCTGCTGCATCTGCTGCAGCATTGCGATCTGGTTCTGGACTTTAGGTGAAATTGCACTCATTGTATTGTCTCCTGATTGTTCAGCAGTTCCTGCATCTCCTCTGCCACCGAGATCAGCCTGAGCCACATATTGAGCGAAGCCCGAAGGGCCGCAATATCCCTTGCATGCACTGCCAGGACCAGGGTATCGGGCGGTTCGAGATGGCATTCCGCCTTCGAACGGGGATTGCTCTCCCCCTCCATCTCCGGGGATACGGCATGGAAAAGGTACCTGGCATGTGCTGACCTGAACCGGAAGAGTGCTTCATGCCTCATGGATCTTCAGTGAAAGCAGGTAGCGGCGTGATCGTGTGCCGTCAAAGATACACGATTCCTCACCATCTTCTGACAATTTCACCGGTATATATGGTTCCAGCCGCTCATAAATGGATGGGTCATTCACCTGGATTCCTAACCTGGGTCCTTCCCGTACAGCATTCCGGATCTGTGATATGATAAGTAATATACCCGGATCACCTGCGGCATGCAGTTCAAGAGAAAGAGTGGTTCCCTGATAGAGACGGAAAATTATGATATGAGGATCGAGTGAATTGATTTCCGGAAGACCCGCCTTGCCCCTTATGATATACTGACTTCCTGCGGCAAAGGCAAAGTCTTTTGCAAGCGACCGGAGTTCTGGTATGGGTTTTCTTGAAGTAGTGACGATGGTCATCGAGCTTTTAACTCTTTGATAGCAGCGCCACGTTCCTTGAAGAGGATCCGGTGTCCGCAATACGGGCAGCGAACGTTCACATCAATCTCGACTTTATGCTTGCAACGGGCGCACTTGTAAGAACCAGCCAAACCGTCTCATGCCTCCTTACCGAGTGAGCGGTCAATCGTCCGGAGTGCGATACGAAGCTGCGGGGTCTGTGGCTGGTATGCCCCTCCTGCAAACTTGAAACCGCACTTTCGGCATCCCCATATGCCGGTTCCCTGACGACGGACTGCAAGGGTGTCGCAACGCGGGCAGCGATGGTTAGCCTGCGAGATCTTTTCCATGTCAGAGACCCGTTTCCTGACAAACCGTCCATAGCGCGGACCAAATCGCCCGGCGCTCCCTGATACCTTTCCTTTCGCCTTCTGTGTCTTGCTGGCCATGTATAGTCACCCCTCTTGTATGTCTCTTATACTATGTCATCGTGGTTAATATACTTGATTGAGAATCCGTACTTCACCCTGTCCCCTAGTAATCCGGTTGATCAGATCGTAAAAATCCCCTTGAATTCCGGCGGGAATTCGTACAACGCAGATCCATGATCCATCCTTCTGCCACTCATCCTTCTCCATCTGGGCTACAGGCTGGATCTCCCCATACGCTTTGGATGCAAAATCGGGAGGGATCTTCACTGCAATCCGGACTTCTTCAAATCGTATCGGTATGAGAGGGCGGAGAGCTTTTACCGTCTCTTTTACCTGTTCGTCAACGCTTTTGTAGAGGTCAACATTCACCCGGGCCTCCTCCATTGCCATCTCAATCCGCTGCGGAGGATGGGGGAGACCGGTCTGGGGATTCACGGCATTTCGTGCAATGAAAGTGACGATCTGACGCCGTTTCTCTGCAATCATGTGCCGGCGTTGTTCAGCGGTGAGATGGATCTCACCCTTCTGGATGATTCTTGAGGCGATTGTCGGGAATTCGGTGGTATGGAAGACTTTTTTCAGCGCGTCATCCGAAGCCCGCGTGCCCCTTGATGAGTTCTCAAAGATTGCAAGGGCGGCTACCATGTCTTCGAGATCTACTGGATCTCCCTGCCTATACCGCACGGCAAGATCGGGATCGACGAGCAATTCGAATTTCTCCCCGTGGCTTTCGAGCCTCGCCACCACCGCCCTCTCAAGGGGAATCATCCTTGCACCTACTTTTCAAATTGTTCGACGAAGGATGCAACCTCTTCCTTGGTCATCTTCCGGAACTGGGGAGTCTTTGTCTCGATAACCCCGATTTCAACGGTGTTTACGTCAAATTTCCCCTCGGTTGCGTCATGGAGCGCCTTCAGCCCCAGAAGTATAACATCCTTCAGAGGAGCTTCATGGGAGTATTCATCCTCAAAAACCTTCATTACGGCATTTCGCCCGATTCCGATCCCGGTCGCCTTGTACTCTAGGAGTGTCCCGGAAGGATCAGTCTCAAAGAGGCGGCATCTTCCATCACTGATTCCGGCAATCAGGAGAGCAGTCCCGTAAGGCCGGGCTCCTCCAAACTGGGTATAGGTCTGCATGTGGTCGCAGAGCTTTTTTGCCAATGCTTCAACATCGATCTTTTCATCGTAGGTAACACGATTGATCTGGCACTCAATCCGTGCACGGTCGACGAGTGCCCGGGCATCCCCAACAAGTCCTGATGAGGCAACACCGATGTGCTCATCGATCATGAATATCTTCTCAATGGAAGACGCTTCGAGCAATCGTGAGCTCACCCGCTTGTCCACAATAAGGACAATCCCTTCCTCGCATTTTATTCCAACCGCGGTCGTGCCCCTTTTGACCGCTTCACGAGCGTATTCGACCTGATAAAGGCGGCCATCCGGACTAAAAACCGTTATCGCCCGATCGTAACCCATCTGATATGCCTGTGGCTGCATTATGATTCCTCAAGATCATCCTGTGTGAGAAACAATAGTTCCTGACTTTTAATTCCTTTTTCGTGCAAATCAACCTTTTGACAGGGATAACGCCGTGCCGCGTACTCCCTGTCCCTGAAGCGCAGAGAGGCGACCACTTCGAAACTGATTAGAGACAGCATGGAAATCTTGCGCCGGAGCGCGAGCAACGTACCTGAAGTTGCAACAGCATGTAGCGCAATCCTCCGTTCTCCAACAGAGGTCAGGGTTACGATCGCAGTCCTCGCTTTCTCTTCGTAACCCCTGATACATCGTATCATTGCATACCCTGACCCGCAGGTAATGACGACCGGCATCATCCTCGCTGCTTCAGCATCGCCAAAAAGGCTGGTAACCGACTCTACTACTGCAAAATACAGTTCCTTTGGATCGGGGTCTGGGAATGGGGGATCAATACGCACAAGGAGGTAGCGTTTCTTCTCTCTCATGGTTGGAGGCCGGGGTTTCATGGTACCACCATGACCGATTCCAGGGGAGAGAGCAGGGTACTTATGGTCCGTAACGCCTGATTGGTATCGTCCTTATTCATGCCAAACAGGGAACATAGGAGACGGATCTCTTCCGGAGATCGGAGATCGAGAACCGAACAGGCATTGCTTGACAGGATTAATGGAAATTGAAACCGTGAATGCAGTTTCATCAGGTCATTGTAACGGTTCAATACCCTCTGCCTTGAAACACCCCTTTCATGAATAAGAGGGTAGAGATCAATCTCGACTGCAATACCATTTTCATGCGCGAGACGCGCAGAGATGTGATCAAATGCATTTTTTGGTATCCGGTGGATGCTCCTGATACCATGCACCCCTGTCTGGGCCAGAACCGCACGGTTAAAACCAGTATCTCCGGCATCAACAAATATGAGGATTCCACTAGCCCCATGTTTCCTGATTTGACCTGTGACCTTCCTGATGTCATTCTCCCGGATGAGCACCGCTGGAATAATATGCACCCCCTGATAGACTCCAGGCATTTCACCAGGTACGACAATACCGCTGAATCCCAGTGCCCCTGCTTCAATCGCCATTCTGCGGACTGAAGAATTTCCAGCCGGATAGGGATGGATACAGGCATCCGTGTCCATCATCAGAACACACGTGAGAGAAAAGAAAATAAGTTATTTGCCCAGATTGCCATGCGACCTTATGCTGGGGCGGGTCTTTTCAGTACCTTTCCCGCGGTTCATCATCCCCCTGCCCTTCCTTCCTGCACTGGTCTTCCCACGCTCAGCACGCCCGCGGTGAGTGGGATTCTTCAGCCAAGCAAGGTTCCTGTCGGCCTGTATGGACGGGTGGTGCCCGTCAACAAGGATTACCTCGAACCATTTCTGCTTTCCATCCTGGCCAACCCAGTACGAGTTGAGTACTTCCATGTTTGGATACTTGACAGAGGCACGCTCTTCAGCGATGCGCTGAAGACTCTTCCCTGCGGTGATCCGGTTGACGCCCATCCGTGCCGATCTCCGCGCACGCACATAGCGTGGTTTTCGGCGCCCGCCACGCCGTATCCTCACACGCACAACGGCAATGCCCTGTTTTGCCTTGTAACCAAGGTTTCTCGCCCTGTCGATCCTGGTGGGATGATCGAGGCGGACCACACTTTCCTCGCGCCGCCATTCCTGCATCCTCTGCCACTGGAGTTCCTTGACGCCGGTTTCGGCGGGTTTTTTCCATGCCTCACGCACATAGGCATACATCGATTTCGCCATAACTCTGTCACCTCAGGTTCAGCGTGTTACCACGCCACATTCCTTTACGGGACGGATCCCGCAGACCATAATAGTTCATTATACACGCTCATAAAACCATGTGCTCAAGAGCCACTCCTCAGCCAGGCTTATTCTTTCAGTTTCTGTACCACACGGACAGCGTCTATCCGGGTACAGGGATATTGCCCCAAAGCGTCTTTCTCGGCCGACTTCACCATATCCCAGATGGTAAGAAGCGCAACAGAAACGCCGGTAAGGGCTTCCATCTCCACCCCTGTCTTTCCAACCGACCGAACGACAACACTCACCTCAATATGATCCTCCATCTGCTCGAAATCGACCTCTACTGCGGTTACAGGGATCGCATGGCACATGGGTATGATGCGGAATGTATCCTTCACGGCAAGAGTTGCGGCTACTCTGGCTGTTGCGAGCACATTGCCCTTGATCACGGTCCCGTCCCTGATGGCGGCAAGAGTCTCCGGCCTCAAGTATATGCTCCCTGCCGCAACCGCAAGACGTTTCATTTCAGATTTTGCACCGACATCCACCATCTGGACCCTGTCTTCGCTGATGTGGGTAAACTCTACCATCACCCACCTCCTTTCCCAAATAGTATCTTTGGTATATATGAGAGGAGGTCGCTTGCAAGCATGCCCCCCTCATGGATTGTTCCAATATCCATCCCTGCCTTTCCTGTTGCATATGCTCCTCCACAGGCAGATTCAAATGCCGGCATCTGGCAGAACAACCCTGCAATAACACCAGCAAGTACATCACCCGTTCCGCCAGTGGTCATTGCCGGGGTTCCTGTCCGGTTGAACCTGACCCTTGATCCATCAGATATGATATCGATCCATCCTTTCAGAAGTACGGTGCCTTTCTTTGCTGCCGCCCTGACAGCATGCGCCCGGACGATCATATCCTCACCTGGCTCTACACCCGTCATCCTCTCAAATTCACCTGCATGGGGAGTATAAATGCAGTCCTTTGCTTCAGGTAACGGTGACCGGAGGGCATCTGCATCAAATACCACTCTCCGGCAGGACGGGGCAAGCGCTCTCACCACATGATGGCTCCTGCTTCCAAGGCCATTGCCCATCACTACTACATCAGCACGGTCAATCAGGGGGAGAATACGGTCGATATGTTCTGCACCGATGAGCTCCCCTTCAAGACGTTCGTAGATGAGTTCCGGCACGGGTTCAAATACAGGGGATGCAATCCGGACAATATCTGCCCCTGCCCTGAGTGCCCCAAGGCCGCAGAGATACGGGGCACCCTGGTAAGGTCCCCCGCCGATAACAAGGACTTCTCCCCCGCTGCCTTTGTGTGCGTCAGGTCGCTTTTTCCGGAGAGAAAGGAGGTCGCCAGGTCCGGTAAAGACTTCAGCTTCAAGGGGAATTCCAATGTCAGCGACAGATGAACCGGCAATTTTCGGCCGATGAAAAGCCAGGATATGATCCGCCCTGATTCCAGGGGTGGGTATATCTGCGGAGAGGATTATTGCTGGTGAGAGGTTCGCCATCTCAATGCAGGAGCGAACCGGCTCTTTCACTACACCACGAAGCCCTGTACCAAGCAATGCATCAACGATCAGGTCAGCACGGGAAAAGTTATCTGCCAGTGCCGTAACATCATCCCTGCAGAAGACAGGAACCACTTCCACCCTGCAATAATCGAGAAGACGTAATTGCTCTGCACTTTCAGGAGTCATACCGGATCCGACGATTACACAGACAACAGGCTGAAGATCCTGGAGATACCGTGCAGCAACCATCCCGTCACCCCCGTTATTTCCTTTTCCGCAGAGCATAAGGATCTGGCTGGGTTTCTGCGACCGTACTGCATCAGCAAGTGATCTGCCGGCACTCTCCATCATCTGGAGGGAAGAGAGCCCCAGCGCTTGGGCGTTGGCATCAACACTCCGCATCCGCTCGGGGGTGATAATCCCTGTTTCAGCAAACTCAATTGCAGTAGCAACAATGTGCCCGGATTTTTGACGCACCCGATATTCTCCTTCTTTGAAATAAGGTTGTAAGTGGTTATGAATTATATGCCGGATTACAAGGGGGGGGTAAGTCAGTATCATCAGGCCTTGCCATCTTTACCTCCGAATAACCAATCTTTTTTTCCAAATCCACCAATAATTAAAGTAATGGGATTTAAAGAGGATATTCGGGAAATTGCATGCGAGCTACGTGCCCATGAGTCTGTGACCATTATTTCCCATATCGATGCGGACGGTATTTCTGGTGAAGCAATACTCTCCCAGGCACTTTCCCGGGCGGGGATAAGGGTAACATCGGTGTTCGTCCGCCAAATCGAACCACTGACTATTCGCCAGGTACCAAAAGATGATACCTTCAAACTGTTCTGTGATCTTGGCGCTGGCCAACAGAATCTCATTGCAGAGACAGGTTTCGGCAATGATGAGGTAGGAATCATCGACCACCATGTCAGCCAGCCATGTGAAATCGAGTATCTTCAGGCAAACTGCCTGCCATATGGACATACAAAGCTGAGTGCCGCTGGTGTCGCCTATCTTGTTGCAAAAGAGATCGATTCTGGAAATACGGACCTTGCATCACTGGCAGTGATTGGCAATGTTGGTGATATGATGGCCAGGGAGGATTGCGGACTTACCGGGATTGCAAAGGAGATTGCATATGAAGGTGCAGCACATGGCTCCGTCGATATTCGTAAGCGTGATCTGAATTGTTATGGTATCTCTACCCGGCCCCTCCATATCTGCCTTTCCTATAATGATGATCCATTCATCCCGGGCATCAGCAATAATGCGGGTGGAGCGCTCAGGTTCCTTCAGAAACTTGGGATACCCCTCCAGGATGATCTTCAGCGCTGGCTTGTCTGGGAGGAATTTACCTGTGAGGATCAGCGGATCATCTCCAGCGCACTTGCCCAGCAACTCCTTGTCCACGGGGGTTCAATCACACGGCTTTTCTGTGAATCATACCTGTTCCCGGCCGAGCGGGAACGGACTCCACTCCGGAACGCACAGGAATATGCCACGCTTCTCAATGCCTGCGGCAGATGGTCAAGGCCTAAGATTGGTGGGCAGATCTGCAGGGGTGATCGCGGATCTGCATATCGAGAAGCCGAACATATGCTCACAAACCACAGGACAATCATCCGGGAACTTCTTCAGTTCATCCTTGATTCCGGGGTGACCGAGCTCTCTCATCTCCAGTATATCCATGTTGGAAACCGCTACCCCGACACCATCGTTGGAATTGGTGCCGGCATGGCACTATCAAAGCTCAACCGGGAAAAGCCGATCCTCATCATGGTGGAACAACTGGAAGACCCGTCCGTTACCAAGGTATCCCTCAGAGCCACCGAACAGATGCTATCGCGTGGGGTGGATCTGCAGGTTGCAGCGACCGCAGCTTCGGAACGATTCGGGGGTGCGGGCGGGGGACACCGGATTGCCGCAGGTGCGTTTATACCGCGTGAATCCGAACATGAGTTTATACAACATGTCAACGAGTTGCTTGCAGGACAGTGCACGAAAAAGGTTACAGGTCATCGCTGATTTCCAGTTCGGGAGCGGAGCCGGACATGCGCTTTTCCCGGAAGGGTGCGAGGTGATTCTCTCAAGGACCGGGAGGGTGAGGCAAATCTCTCTTTCAGGGAATCGGCTTGCAACAGTTCGTGCAAAGGATGGAAGATTAACATTGGGAATAGAGGGGGGCATACGTTTGCTCTCGGTCCTGTCTCCACCTGCATACCGGGTGACGGTGACTGGTGATGTGGCAGAATTCATTCGAAAGGGTAAAAACACATTTGCAAAACATGTGATTGCAGCAGATCCTGAAATCAGGGCAGGGGATGAAGTGATGGTCGTGGATGATCAGGACCTTCTTCTCGCAACCGGTTCGGCACTACTTTCAGGAGAGGAGATGCTGCTCTTTAATTACGGTGTAGCAGTAAAAGTACGACAGGGACGGTGAGATGCGTGATGCCAGGAAACATAAATCCCAAAAAAATGAAGCAGATGATGAAACAGATCGGGATGCAAATGGAGCCCATCGAGGATGTCCAGAAACTGGTGATATACACTGCAAAGGGCAATTACATCTTTGATTCGGCGGAAGTGACTGCGATGACGATGCAGGGAATTACAACTTATCAGGTCGCAGGCCAGGTACGGTTTGAACCTGCAGTCCCCGAGATACCCGAAGATGATGTGATGCTCGTTGCCGAACAGGCCGGTGTTTCCCAGGATGCAGCCAGGGAAGCCCTTGTCGCCTGCAAGGGAGATATTGCCGAGGCAATACTGAAGGTCTCGAAATGATCAGGTCCGGGCAACGGATCCTTCTTGTTGGTGAGCAGAGGAAGTATTTTATTAAAGCAGGAATGGGCACCTTCTCCACTGATCGTGGTGTTATTAGCCTAGATGAAATTGTTGGTACAGAACCAGGCGATGTCATACAGTCCCATAATGGGTCTGAATTTGTAATTCTCATGCCGAAAGCACCCGATTTCTTTGAACATGCCAAAAGGAGCGGGGCCCCTATGCTTCCCAGGGATATCGGGCTCGTGATCGCGTATACCGGGATGAATCGGAACGATAGTGTGCTTGATTCCGGAACCGGTTCGGGGATTGCGGCAATCTTTTTTGGGGGAGTCGCAAAGGACGTCACCACCTGTGAGGTGAGACCTGATTTTGCCCGGATTGCCGAAGCGAATATCAGGGATGCCGGCCTTGAGAATGTACAGGTGCTTACTTCTGATGTACTGGAGATACAGGGATTGTATGATATTGTGCATCTTGACATGACAATTGCTCCTGAACATATCCGCCATGCTTATTCATTGCTCAAACCGGGAGGATATCTTGCATGTTACACCCCATTCCTTGAGTACCTTTTTTTGGTGATGGATGAGGCAGAACACCTTTTTTCGGAATTGAAGACGGTCGAATGTTTGGAACGTGAGATGAGTCGGACAAAAAGGGGAACAAGGCCATCAACTCGTGTTGGCCACACCGGTTATCTCACGATTGCCAGGAAATAGGATGAAAAACCTGAACTTTAAAATTCATCCAACTTACAGGTTAAATCATTGAAATTAAGGCTTCATACATGAATTAAAGCAATAATTAAAGAAATATTTTATACTATACTGCGAAAAGTAACTGCTGCTTTGGTATCGACATTGCCGGAACGTGCAATCATTATCATAGATATAGGAGTAATCAGATGAAAAGAAGAGCAATCCTGTTAATCTCCCTTGGGCTGTTAGCTCTGGCGATTGGGTTCGCGGGGGCGGATACCGGGATCGATGCAACCACCGAAACACATGGATTCCATACCTCAACTACTATCGATGCGGTTGGAAGATTTAGTTCCACCACTGACCTCGCATGGACTACGACAACGAGTGCGGGGGGCATATCAGAAGTCCCTCCTCTGAGCAATGATGCCGTTCTCTATCAGGCTGTGTATTCTGAAGATACGCATTCAAATGGTATCGGGCAGATCTACTATGACAAGAAGCTTACTGTTGATACAGGTGCCCAGCTTACGGGTCAATCAAATATCGAAGCAGTAAAACAGCTATCATTTGTCGGCGTGAACGGAGCCCGAGTATATTCTGATGAGAATATCATGATTTCCGGGGTTTCCAACCCGAGTTCATCAGCAAATTCATTAATCTGTGTCTTTGGCACTTCAATTTCAGACTCGATCCCGGCATATTGCAACTATGTATCGGCAGGGAGTACTATCGACATGAGCAGGGTCAATGTCATGACAACCACCGATGGAAGGTTTATTGTTCCTTCAGCAGATACCCCGGTTGAACTCAGTCATACTATCCGTGTTACCGACCTTGCAGGTATACCCTCACAGGGCAAGGTTTCCACATTCATGGAGGGAATTCTCCAGGAAGGAAGGGGCAGGGACATTGCCTCATATGAGACCATTGAGTTTGATGAGAGAACCAGTATTGATGGATTCATTACCCTTTTCAGCAAGGATATGATCTATGGATCTGGTGTGAAGCGATAACTCTAAAATTCTTTTTTTTTCTTTCCAATTTGGTTATTTCATCAGTTATTTTGTATAATACACGGAAAGGACTAGTCATACTATTATGTTTCATTGTGTGGAAAAACGATTAAACAATGATTATCTCTGGAACCTCATTTATGGCTAGCCGATAAAAAAATCATAGTCTTTTTTTATTTTTTTCTGCGTATATTTCAAAAACAATTCGATCCCCAGCTAGCCATGGCAAATTTAATTCCTTGAGGAAAATATCAATTAATTTACACTGGAATCGGGAAAGGGTGCATTTTAAAAACCCTCCTTGTATGAACTGATATCGCCATTTAGCTAACCGATCGGTTAAGAAATATTATTAAAGTCCCAATTCAGAGGTTTAAGGTGATGCTGAGAGTATCAGCATGAAATGTTGGAGGAATATCATGAAAAAATTCGGAATAATGATCGTTGCCCTTGCAATGCTTGTCGGAATGACCGGCTTTGCAATGGCTGACACTGGAGTGAACCAGACCTTTGAAACCCAGGGGATTACCGTTCTCACCAGCATCCAGGCTCAGGGTAACATGGACTCGATGACTGATGTAGCATGGACACAATCTTCCTCGGTTCCACTTACGAGTATACCCCCATCCCCTGTATCGGGCGTTTATTACGCAAGCACCTATGAAGAGGACACCCAGTCGAACGGTGTCGGCAACATCTTCTATGACAAGACCACCGAGATTGAGACCAAGGCTCGCCTCACCAACCAGTTCAACATTGAGGCAACCAAGCAGATCAACTTCGTTGGAGTCGATGGTGCCCGCATCACGTCCGATGAGAACATCTTCCTCGACGGCACCGGCAACTACTCACAGACCAAGAATTCGGTAATCTGTGTATTCGGACCTTCGAACAGTGAATATATTCCGGCGTTCTGTAACGTAGTTGACACAGGCAGTTCGATCGACATGTCCGTTGCCAACGTGGCTACCACCACCGGCGACAGGTTCGTCGTTCCGTCCGCTGACACCCCGGTTGAAGTCTATCACACAATCCGTGTTGACCCGCTCGGTGACACCCCGTCCATCGGCCAGG
>JAJRBU010000140.1 GCA_028679315.1 Methanoregulaceae archaeon | reverse complement strand
TCCGAGAGAGACCCGCTTCGCCGGTGATTTCGGCTCGATCCCCCGGATGATCCGGGAGACATCCCCGAAAGTGATCCCCGGATAAGGGCGCGCCAACTGGCGGAGCGAGTACCCCGCCTTTCGTAACTTTATAAAGTTGTTTTGTAGCTTTTCGAATTCGGACATTACGACTCCTTATTTTTGCGGATTCCTTTGTCCGCCGTAAACCCATGCATGCCAGTCGGGGCGTTCGAACGACTCCTCGCCCTTTTTCGGTTCGGGTAAGATCGGGGTCGCTTCGATCATCGGGTCGTCCAGTGATCCCTGGATTTCTGCCAACGTTCGAAGCCCCTGGATTTCGACAAAGTCGTGACATTCTGCGCACAGCCATACAAGGTTGGCGATATCGTCTCCTCCGCCTTCGTTCCGGGGTGTCAAGTGATGAGCAGTCGCCCCGTCCTTTTCGAGCCGGGTCACTTTGTCGCATCGTTTACACTTCCCCTTGTCACGTTTCCAAACGGCAGTCCGGAGTCGTTTCCAATCGTCCCCCGGTTTTTCTTTCGGTTTTTTTGTGTAAACTTTTTTTTGCCAGTCCATTCAGAATCCTTTCTAGGAAGCCCTGTGAGCGATTGCGCCGGAAAAATGATCTACCATACCGACCCCCGGCAAACCGATAGTAAAACTCGAAAAACCCCCTGTACAATTGACGTACAGCATATAAACCTCCTAATTTTCGCCATATTCCAGCCGGGAGTCGACGACTGCACTTTTCGCTTTTCCGAGGGTGTCGATGATTTCCCTCCAGGTCACCCGGATTCGCACCGGTCGGTTACCTGCCGCCGGTTCTGCAACCCCTTCGGAGATCAAAAAGAGAGCCAGGGACTTGTACCACCGCCGCGCGTTTGACCCCTCCGAGTACACCCGTTCTGGCACAAGGAACGAAGCGGTCGACTGAGCAATGACATCTCGCACGAAGGAGTCCGGGATAAAGTTCCCCATGTAATAAGCTCCCGGCCCGGATTCGTCCAGGAGTTCAGACTGCAGTAAGTCTTTCAAGATCGTGAGTCCTTCGTGATCCAACCCCGCCAGCTTCCCGGCCAGAACCGCTTCCCTGGAGATCGAGTCCGCCTCCCGCTTTCGAAGTCGAGCGAGACCGATCCAATCGGTGAGATATTCCAGGAGAGACAGACCTGCCGCGCCTGTGAACACCCAGGCGCCGATCCAAACGAAAGAGCCGAAGACCATCGAGTCCCCGGTGATCCGTGAAAGGGCGTGGCCAGCTCCAGCAAGAATCGCATAAACGACTGACTGGTGGATTGTCTTTGTGTCTCGTAGCATTTTCGTGCCTCCGTGCGTGCGTGTTTATGCGTGATTTCCCAAAAACTGACAGGAGAACCCGGAGGGGGAGGGGGGCGAAGTGGTATAATCTAAGTTGACCCCCGACTCGTTCGGGGTGATCCTGGAGACCGGTTGCCCCCCTCAATCGGTCTCTTGCGTTGTGTTACGATCATTATACCGCTAAACCGTTACAATTGCATGAAAACCCTTGACAGGATCGCCGTTAGCGTGTTACGATGTTGGCGTGGGTAATTATGGGGAACGGTAACCCGAACCCCTCACCCCCACGTCTTCTGTTCGTAAATGCCCCTCAGCCGGTCACTGAGGGGCGAACCCTTTAAGTAGACCTTTCAAGCCTGTAAGGTTTTCCCCCTTGACATTCTCCAGGTATTATTATATAATATAGGTGTAAGTGAGACACCGAAAGTTCCGACCGGTTAGATCGAAACCCCTGGAAAGTGAGAGACCGACCACCCCTCATAGGGAAAGACCAAAAAGGTCAACCAAACGAAAACAGGAGACGACCGAACATGACAACCAAAACGAACCCCCTAGCGAAAACTGTAAAAGTCACCTACACGTCCGAGTCCGTGACGACCCCCATTTCGAAATTGAAAGTTTACGGCGGTCTTTTCGGTTCGATGTCCGAAGCCGTTGCAGTGTGTCTCGCCGGTATCGAAGACACGATCCCCGTCGGTGACCTGGACTCGACCTTCACCCTCGAAGTTCACCTTCACGTCCTGGACATGGGCGAAGAGACAAACGCCCTCTCCAACCTGACAGTCGTAAACGTAACCCACAAGGAGTCATAGATGACCGAAACCCCGACCACCCCCGTTTTTCATTTCGTGATCCATTTCACCCCGTCGAACCGCCCCGACCGGATTCTTGTCTACCACCAGAACGAAGTTGATCCGGTTCATGCCTGGAAAACTTTCAGCCGGAATTATAAGAGAGTTCACAAGGTTCTCCCCGTGTTCGTAAAACTTGAAACCCTGGAGAGCTACACAAGGAGTCTATCATGATCCTCCAGGCCGTCGTTTGGGTCAAGTGTACAGGTGAAGCCCACAGCAACCCATATATTGATCATTGCTTCGTTTGTATCCCCTGGTGGGGTGATTATCCGACCTGCCCGGTATGCGGTCGTAAGGTTCGCCAAACCCCGAAAAAATACCGGTGCGACCATTGTAAAATTTACTTGCGAGAAGGAGTCCCGAACCATGCCTAAAAAAACCGTAACCCTTACGATTGAGAACGTACACGACTCTTGGTGGTTATGCCAGCGGGGGACTTACGAAGAGTCGTCCGTCCTGGCGGGGCAAGAGTTCCGCCAGTTGGTGACCCATTATGATGACCTGGAGACGGCGAAACGGGATAACCCCGGAGTCGAGATCGTCGACTGGTTCGCCCCCCAGGTGTTTATTCCGCAGACTGCCCCGTCCTGGTTTGATCCCCTGGACGCCGGGGAAGTCTGGAGCGAGGAGGATTATTAGACCATGACAGCCAGCCCGAACGCTAAAGTCCGTTACCCCCCGGTGAACCCACGCCCCCGAACGTCGACCTTGATCCGGGTAGCGATCGAAGGCATCCAGAAGGAACGACACAAGTTCGCCTGGGACGCCGGGATTGCCCGAACCGATCCGAACGCCGGTTACCGGTTCACCGAGTCGCTGAAAACTTACGATAACTACACCCACGCGATCGACCTGCTCGAGAAAATCCTGGAGCATCCCGAAGTGATCGACCGACTCCTATCAGAGTCGAAAGGTGACCAGTTGACCCTTGACATTTAGGGGATAGTCTTATATAATACGATTGTAAGTAAATTTCAGACAGGAGACGACAGACCATGACACGTAAAACTTTTTTGAACACTGGAAAGACCGGGACGCTTCTTTTTGTCCACGTTGACGAAACCCCCGAAGGCGGAGCCACCTGCCTGTTGGGTTTCTCCGACGACTCCACCGGTGAGTTGGATGTTCTCGCAACCCATTCGAACCCGTCCTTCGCAAACGAGTGCCGGGATTGGGCGGAGTGGGAACAGTCCGACCTCACGAAAGAGCTACGACCGGGGAGGGCATCATGACCGACTCCCCGCATATCCGTGTTGAAGTTTTCGAGTTCTACGACCAAGTCCCCGGCGGTCTCCCCATGGCGGAGCTGGAGATACTTCGCAAGTTTTGGGTCGAAAAGTACACCGATAAACTTTATCAGTTGGCGAAAGATGTCTCCCTGGGCTACGTCGACTGCGAAACGAAAAAGGTCGGCACACCTGGACGATCCGGGGACACCTTCAAAGAAGTTACACGAGGGTCGACGATCTTCCGCCTGTCTTTTCGGGAAGGCGATTATATCCCCACCATCGCCGCCTTCCAGAAAACCTGCTACGTTCTGATTTTTCAGGGGACGGAGCTGTTCGGTCGAATAAAGTTCTGTTTCAACAAGGGGCTTAACAAGGTGATCGAAACGACGGATCCCGCCGATCCGTTCATCGTCCCCTCCCGAACCTGGACTCGGCACCTGGACGAAATTCTCCAGGAGAGCGCCCTGAGCCGGTCACGGTTCGAGAATTCGAACGAAGACGAAAAACGGCGATACCTGGAGAACCTGCTGAAGATCGTCACAAAGTAAAACTGCGACTCCCCGGTGACCATTCGCCGGGGAGTCTTCGTGTGCCTGGAGGAAGGATGGGTTGGTTTTTCAGTCTACGGGGGAGTCGTCGGTTTTGTGAGCCATTCCGCCACGTAAAGCGGGGAGACCTTCAGCCACGTTTCACCTTTCGAGTTTTTGACAGACCCGACCACCGGCAGTTTCAGCCCGTTGTAAGTCTTCCCTGAGTAGGGCATCCCGGACGATGAGTCCGGCTGAGGGCGAAGGTAAACCGAATCCCCCGACGTTACCACCTGCACCCACCAAGAGTCCGGTTCGGGTTCGGGAGGTTCGGGAGGTTCGGGTTGAGTCGTCCAGTTGTACGCCCGGATCGCATCCCCACGCGCCCATCCCCCGGTGTGCAACTTGATAAAGTCGAGCGCCCAAAAAGACGCCGCCTGGAATCTCTTGACTTGATCGGCTTCGGTCAAGAAGTCGATCATTTCAGCCTGCGTTGGACCCGGTGAGGGATAGCCGTCCCCGATGTAACACCGACCGGTAGGGACGAAAATCTCCGCTTTCATCGGGACTCCGAGTTTCCCGGCCAGGGTCTGGTATTCCGACCATGACTGTCTGAGTTCGTTGACCGGGCCGCGGGTCGCTGAGGGTGGAGCCCAGTACACCTGCGGAAGATAGAAGTCCACGCCCCCGGCGGTTGTCATGAAACCTTTCCAGGCGAATTCCGGATGGTAGGACGGGAAGCGATAGGTCGAGAGGCAAACGGGGACTCCTGCATAGGGTTTGAAAGCGGTCATGTAGCGCGCCGCCCGTTCGTTCTGATTCCAGACCTTGAATTCCCGTTCTGCGTCAATGCTGAAATGGGTCAAGTCGTACCGGTCGATCGCCTGGAGAGAGACCTCAGCCTCCCGTTCTGGAGTGATCCCGGTCAGGACGTAATCCGACCCGCCCGTTGTAAAGTTCACCCCACAGTAAAGATAGTGATAACCACCGACGGCGATCCCCTTCGCTCGAAGGGCTTCGATGTAAGGATCGAGTCCATCATAAAGCAGGTAACCGTTTGCTACCTTCATCGTGATCGCCGTCAGCCCGAGACCGGCGCAGTAGTTCGCAACCTCCGTCGGTGTGCCGAAGTTAGCCGGTTTCCAGCAGTACAACCATTTTCCAGCAGGGATCGTCATGAGATCACCCCCGGTTTAGTTTTTTATAGTTTGCCCCGTAACCGGCGCGCTTCGTCTGCATGTAACCGACCTGCGAACCGAACCACGCCAGGAGGATCGACATAATCAACGCCCAGTAAGGGGAGATCGCTTTGATAAGATCGGACTGCAGTAAAAGGTAATTCGCCCCGACCCCGACCAAAACGGCGATAACGACCGGGACTGTAAACTTGACCCATTTCGGCAACGTATGCCACGCCGGGATGTTTTCGGCGATATAGGCGAAGATCATCCCGACGATGATCGGAGCGCCACCCCCGACCGCCAGCCAGGAGATCACCGCACCGAGGTTCGTCCAGTCCGGGAGTCCCTCTTGCGCGACTGCCGGGAGTACGAAGATCATCGAAAGAACCATGATATAGCCAAACAGAAACAAACGCTTTTTCATTCTAGCCTCCATTTTTCATTACGAGATATACAGCGACCAGGGACAATGCCCAAAGAATGATTATACCTAAACAACCGGCACAACCGGCGACGATCCAAATCGCTGGACCGCCGTCTCCCTGGACATCGTCCGGATTGAAGTCCATTATACCGGCTTTACTGGTTTTACTTTCAGGTAAACGGCGAACGGCACAAGATCGACCGCGATCCCGGTCACCTGCAGGAGTCCTTCGTCGACCGGCGGGGGAGTTGGATCTGTCACGGTTACAACGTGAGTCGACTTGACCCACAGCCCCTTCGTTCCGGCATACTGCCCGTCAAGGATGTTGATTTCTATATAAGGCGGGGTGTAATCGTTCGCCTTCCCGGTCTTTTCGACTTTCGTCCCCTCCGGAATTTTCGAGGGTGATCCGTTTACGCTATTCCATTGTCCACCTTGCGGAGCGTTATCGTCGGTGTACGCCGGTGCTCCCGTTCCGCCGGATGTTTGTATGATGTCTGTCATTCTGTCTCCTTTTAGATTGGTTTGGTTTTCGGTTTCCCGTTGACTTGTTTTGTCAGTTTGTCGACTTCGTTTCTAAGTTTGAGAATTTCCTCCTTCTGTTTGTTGATTTCGGTATCCCGATCCTGGAGCTGGCCGGTTAGCTGGCGGATCGTCTCCTGGCACCTGCCGGCCTGTTCGGTGATCTCGCCGAGTCGTTTCTCCAGTACGTTGATCCGGTCGGTCATGGGGACAAGCATTGCCTTACCCGCCTCCAGGACGCGCAGATCGAGTTCCCGATCCTCTTTTTCTTTCAGTGCCTCATGTTCACGGGCTTCTTTGTCCTGCCGGACTTTCAGTTCCCGTTCCTTCAGTCGACTTTCGCGGGTGACCGTGATCACGCCCAAGGCAAACGAAAAGATACCCCCGGACGCGGCAATGATAGCTAAGACAATAGTCGATGAATCCATGAGTTCTCTTTTTTGTCGAAGACCGACAAGATTGCCAGGATAAGACCGCAACCGGTCAACAAAACCACGCCGTGAAGTTTTATAACGGATGACCATTGAGTCATCGTCGAATTTAGGACGGTGATCCCGTTGTCGTACCGCCAGATAGCGACTATATAGAATATAACGACGTGTGCCAGCCAGGAGACCGCTGTTATCACGAAGAGCCAGTACTTCTTCGTACAGACTCCCCATAGAACCCACCCGGCGATCCCTGCCAGGGCTAGAGTAAGCGAGATGATCTGGAGTTGGTGAGTTGTTTCAAGCATTTACCACGAAGTCCCTTTTTCGTTGAGCCATCCGGTGACATTCTTCGAAACCTCCCACAGGTTGAAAATCTGCGACTCCTGGAGATAGTTCCCGGCGATCCACCAGTAAGTTGCAAACCCCAAATACTCCTGACCGCCTGTTGCTGAGTTCGATAATCGAAGAGGGGCAGTCGAGTTGAAGATCGTAAGGGGGAATCCGACCGTTCCCCGGTCGGACGTGTTGTGATATTCCATTTGATCATTGACCCAAATTCTAACCCCCGCGGCCTCCCCGAAAACGATCGCCGGATTCCAGGTGGCCGCAACAAAATACCACGCAACGTTCTGCAGAATCGTTTTCGAGTGATCGAAGGCGTAAGAGTTTGCCCCGTTGTCAGACAGGACAAAAGTCACATTATTATTGTTCGCGTTGTCCAGTTCTAAAAAGTATGACCGCTGTCCACCGACCGTTGTCCATTTGCTTATAAGACCCTCGACTGCCGCGTAGGGTCTCGCCCGTGTTGAGATGATCCAACACCCCATAGAGATTCCCTTCGCGTTTATATACGCTTCGTTCCCTAAAATGTCCCAATGGGTGGCATCTGCCAGACTCATGTAGTTCGCCCCGGTAAATTGGTGGTAGGTTCGACCGAGATTGGTGTACATCACGGGAACGGTGACCTGCGGGGGGAAGTGGTTGCCGTTGAAAGAATAGTCGGTTATATAAGGCGTCCCGGTGAGGTTGCTCTGAGACGGCCCCCAAAAACCTTTTAGCCCAGGTATGTTCTGGTAGGTCGAAACCAGGATTCGCCGCTGGAAGTCCGGGTCACCGGATCGCTGGAATTCCCCGGATAACATTTCTTTCATCTGCGAGTTCGTGACTTGTGCATCTGGCATTAGATCGACCCTAATCCTTTCATATTGAGCATCTGCCCGATCTTCGACCATTTTCCCTCGGTGAGATCGAAACCGTAAGGGGCAACATATTTGATCGACTCGATAAACGCCGCCGTCGGTATCGAATAAATCGACCCCCGTGTGATCGGTTTCAAGGTGTCGGTCGTTTCGTACCATTGACCGGGAGCGATATCCCAGGGGGAGATCGGCGTGTCGGAGCCGTAGACCGTCATCCGTTGTTCGTTGTCGTAGACCTTATATTCGTAAACGGGAGTCGTCGGGATCGGCTTATAGTATGCCTTTCGACCTTCACCGAAACCGAACAGCCAGCGGTTGCCCGATGGGTCACCGGCGGCAGTTATTCCTTTGATGATTGCGAGAGCCGTCCGGTTATTCTGTTCCTGTTTACAACCGACAGCCGTGTTCGCGGATAGTCCAGAGTAATCGGTCGAAAAAATAGCCGTGTTCGGGTTCGCCGCCAGAACCGTCTGGACTTTCGTGTTCAGGTTGACGTAACCAAAAGACGTGTTATTAATTCGAAAGTTATAAATATAAAAGTCGAGCCATTTCCAATATCCGAGACAGTTCAGGGTAACCTCAGCCGCCGATCCGCCACCCCCGAAAGAATAAGACCCTTGAACCTTCGGGTAGGTGTTTTCTGCCAGGAACGCGGCCCGTAAGTTCGAGGCCTCGTTGAGTGTAGCCGTGATGATACATTCCCCGGCCATCAGGTTCTTTTCGATGATCCCATAGAGTGCCTGACTCGTGGTGTCATTTACGACTGCCGACTCGGTCGAAGTTCCCCTGGTCTGGAAACCAGTCGAAGAGGCAACGTAAAGAGGCGTATGAGTAACGTACACCCGATTCCCGATGTCCGAGAGCGGCCCGACCGTGTAAACCTTCCCGCCGTAGGAGACCGTCAAACTATCCACAAAACCTTCCCATATAATAGCCTGGGATGGTGACTTGACTCGAACATGCCGTCCGAGACCCGACAATAGCCATTCCGTAAGGTCGATGTCCCGAAGTTGAAGAACGATCTCAGCGGAGTTGTAAAAGTTGTCTGCCGCCAGTTCGTGAGTATAGGAAACGACTTCGTCCGAGTAGTTGTCAACGTATGCCCCACCTAAAACCAGGGGCTGAAACAACCCGACCGAAAGACCAAGAGCCGAAACGCTGGACGGAACGGTCATCGATCCCCCCTCATACTTTCATACTTCTCTTGTATGTCGAGTAGCCAAGTCCGACTCAAGAAAACCCGAAAATTCCAATACTGTTGGCGAACGGCGGAGAGGCAGTACAATTTTTGAGCCGTCCCCTGCTGTAAAATCTGAGTTTTCCCCGACATAGACGTGACCGCTCCGACACTTTTCGGGAAGTCGTTCCGGTCGAAGTAAGTCGCTGGAAGAGGATAGGGGAGAATTCCGTAAATCGCCGAACGGTTGTACTTCGGTTCGAGAATCGGGTCACTATACAAATACTTGTTATCGTCGAAGTCGAAGGTGAACCCGAAGCCAGCACTTGGAACACGGTCGTACTCATACTCCGCCGTCGATTCGTCGAAGGGGAGGAAAATCAAGTCGTACAAATATCCGGTTTTTGCCACCCCGGTTACGTTTTTGAGGATAAGACAGAATTGATAATCGAGCTCCTTCCCGTCCCCGACTCCGGGGAGGTCGATCAGCCCGAGTTCAAGCAGTTCGTCGCTCGGGGTCATGTTGACAGGCACCTTCGTAACGGTAGAATAATAAGGGGCGCCGATGGTAAGCTGACAAGTAAAATCCCCGATAGTCGTACAGGTCGCCCGTAGAAAAACCCGGTATTTCCCCCTCCAGGAGAGGGAGGCATCATAGGCTATTCTAAAATACTGCATGACCGATGCCCCGGCCGCGATTGCGTTTAGTTGGTTCGACAGATAACCGGGGGCAATCACAGAAGCAACCGCCACGATCCCTGCGGCCCAGTAAACCTCGATTCCGGGTTGGTTCTTCGGTTTCGCAGAAGGGATGGAAAGACCCCCGTCGTTGCACGTTAGATTTATAAACGGGGTAAACCTGCTTTTGACAATCCCGTTCCCTTCGACACGGGGGAAGTCTCTCGAACCGTCACTGTACAGCGTGATAAGGTGACGCTGAGCGGGGTATTCCGTTCCAGGGTTGTTTTCGGTGACAATATTATAAAGACCCATCCGCAGGGTAGCTTCGAGGTCTCCCTGAATGTCGTTATATGGTTCGATGTCTTCGACCTCGACAGCCGGATTCGAAACCAGGGCGATCGAAGTAATCGACCGTTGTGCTGGAGCCGCCCCGGTGAACCGGAGTCGATACCAGTAGCCAGAGTAAAAAGTCCCGTAAGTTGCCTGGGCAGTTAGAGTTGGCATCCCGAAGATGGTCAGAATGTTTTGACCGTAGTTCTGGTTAGTTTGAACCAGAGACGGAGCGGCCCAAACTGCCCCCGTCCAGTATTCGAAAACGAAGGCATCGGTTATCGGGGCGGTCGTTTCTATAACGATATGATTTAAGAGGCACATCCCCTGATTGAATCCAGCTCCGAGATAAAGACAATCGTTGACTGCAGGGACAGCCGGGAGCATGTTCGCCGGGAGAGCGTCAATAATATTATTCCCATAGTTCCCACCCGACGAATCGAACCAAAAAGCGTAATCGATTCCCGATCCTTCCCGGTCACAGTTCGCCGAAGCGATCACTGCCGGGTGACTGCTATAACTCGTATAATTTTCCAGGTAGCTTTCAACCCCGTAAAAAATCGCCGGGTTCTCCCACGAAGGCCCATACTTATTGATAATATTCCCCGTCCATGCGGCGGTAACCCCTGCCCCCGCTCCTGAGAACGTTTTGCATCCGTTCGTTATATTGAGGGAATTTGCATCTGGAAGGGGAATATGATTATAAGACAGCCCGGCGATTCCTGCGCCGCGTAGAGAGGTAGAAAATCGCATCCAGGTCATTCGAGACCCGACGGTTGATTTGTCCGTGAATAAGTCGAAACCTGCCGCCGAGAACGCTCCAATCCGCAGGTTCTGTCCGGCGTCTCCAGAGTATGCCCCGTTTCCAGCGACGGGAACACCCCCGGCATTGACCCCGTTGATATAGACCGTCCAGGTCTTCGTGGCAATTGCAAACTCCGCCCGGATATGAGTCCAGGGTTGCGGGTTGACCGGGAGGGTTGCCGCGGTGACCAGGGTAGCGTTTACCAAGGCGTGTCCGGCATGACAAGAGATCGTCCGAGCGGCGTCAACCCGAACGAACCAGTTCGTTTTGTACCAGATAAAACCAGAGGTGGCAAAGTTTAGGTTTCCAAAGAGGTATATTTCGGCGGTGAAGTTGCCGGTTGGTAAATTGTTGAAAACGGCATCGGCAGACCGAAAATCGTTAGAAAATCCGGGGCTTGACCACATAACCCAGGGGTAGCGGTTATGATTCCGCAACTGGAGTCGTTTCGCCGTCTTCGGTTCTTGCCCCGTCCAGTAATCGTGCTCCAGAACCAGGGTCACGTCCTGGATAGCAAACTGGCCACCTGCCCCGATCATCGGGTCGGCGTAGGGGTTGTCATCCTCGCCGAGTCGCCCGTCCATAATGATTGAATATCGTTTTTCGGTCTCACAGTCCGCCCTGGCTTCGATCCAGACGGGTTCGGACTGCCAGTTGGTTGTCCAGTATTCCGATGCCTTTCGAAGAAGTCGACGCATATCCTGAGTGAACCGGATAAGGGCGTCAACGGATCCCGCATGGATTCCAACGGTGAAGGCGTCGAGGATGTTCGTGTATTGTTTTATCGCCAAACGGCGACCGTCGACGAACGGGGACTCCTGCCAAACGCCGTCACCTTTTGCGGTTGCCGTTGTCGGTGTCCAGTCGATCAAAAAGAATCCCTCAGCGGGTGCAATGCTGAGCAGATCGATTGTCCCCTCTGGAGTTCCGTCGGTTAGTTAGAGTTCAGCCCATCCAAATTTTCAAATCTCCTAAACTGTTGCGAATTCCGATTTAAGAACCCGGCGGACGAGTCCTTCGAGTTCTGCCATTCCGAGTCCACCGTTGACCGTCACACCGCCGAAGTTCACGTTTGCGGTTTGGTTGTTCGTTGTCGAGATCGACCGGCGCGCCAGTCCGGGTTGGTTGACCATTTCGCCCCCGGTGAAATTCTTCCAGCGGATCGTCGTTTCCAGCTCCGCCCAAAACTTCGGGAGTTCTTCTTCGGTCAAGTCGCTGAGAGCCTTCCCGACCCCGACCAGACCAAGTTCCCACGGCGTAGGACTGCCGGGGTTCATCCAAGACGGGAGTTTGATGTTTTTCAGCTTGTCAGTTAGCTTTTTGATCCAGTCGACGATGCTCTTAATGATCCCTTCGACCCCTCCGAGGCTTTCGACCCATTTTTCGAAGATCGGGATAATGGTATCCTGAATAAAAGCCCACATTGCCTGGAGCGCAGGTTGTAACGTTTGTTCCCAAAAACCAGCAAGCGCCTGGATAGCCAGACCGACGGTCACCTGGAGAAGTTCGGCGAGTGCTTCCCAAACGGGGAGCATGTCGACCGATAAAAAGTCCCATATTGCCTGCAGTGCCGGTTGGAGGGTGTTCGTCCAGAAGTCCGCCAGGGTTTGGATAGCCGGTGGCAGGTTCGTTCCGATCCATTCGAAGATCGTCTGGAGCAACGGGATAATGTTCGCCGAAACCCAGTCGAAAAACGTCGTAAGAGCCGGGAGCAACGTCCCCGACCAAAACGAAGCCAGGGTGTTGATCGCCCCCGGTAAGTTCTCCCAAAACCAAGTCCAGAGTTGCTGGAGGATCGGCAGAATATTCGCCGAGATAAAATCCCAAAAGGTTTGAAGAGTGGGGAGCAGTGCCGTGTTCCACAGGTTCGTGAGCGCCTGGATTGCCGCCGGTAAGTTCTCCTGGATCGGTTGAATAAACGCCATGATTTTCGCGGCCGCCTCCGACCCGAAAACGGCGGTGATTGCTTCCTGCAGATTCGCAAACGGGTCACCCCCTTGAGTCATGATCGAAAAGACGCGCCCGATCACATCGGCGATTTTCGTCAGTCCCTGTTGGAGTAAAGCCATCCCCTTTTGGACCGCAGGGGAGGCCAGGAACGCGGTCATGGCGTTCGTGATCTGTTGGACGACGGGGAGTAAAGCCGATCCGAGTTGTGCTTTCAGGTTTTCGACCTGCGCGGCCATGATCCGTTGTTGGTTGGCGAGACCTCCAGAAGTCCGGGCGAAGTCTCCCTGGGCGTCGGACGTTTGTTCGTAGATGAGCGCCTGGGCCGCTAAAATCTTTTGTGCCGGGGTGAGTGCGTCCTTCGTACTGGAGACGATTCCGAGTTCGAGAGCCTTCTGTCTCATGGTTGCATCGTTGAGCAGAACGCCGTACCTTCGAAGGGGTTCGGCTTCCCCACGAAGGGCGGCACCCAGGGCGAGAGTCGCTTCTTCGGGGGAGGTGTTGTTGAAGCTGGCGAGATCGGAGGCGAGAGTCGTGAACCCGGTCGAGAAGTTGGAGAGATCGTCCCCGGATAGACCTGCCGCCTTCCCGAAGATGCCGAACGTCGAGGCCGCGTCAAGTGCCGCCTGGGTCGATTGACCGATCCCGGTCGCGGCACCTTCGGCGAATTGCTGGATAGCTGGAGCGGCGTCCCCGAAAACAACGTTGACCTTGTTGATCGTTTCGGACAGGTCGGACGCTTTCGAGATCATATCCGGAATCGCCTGAGTGACGGTCGTAAGCGCCCCCTGGATGATATTCCCTACCACGAACCCGGACGCGATCTGCATCACGTTCGAGAATGCGCCACCGATCCCGTGTAAGGCTTTCGAGAATATATTCATCTTCGGAGCGGCGGCGGTGTAGGTGTCCCCGTGTCTCCCGACTTCGTCGGACGCCTTCTTCGTCGCTTTTTCGGCTTCACTGAGTCCCTTGAGATACTTGTCAAGTCCCCGTGTGAATTCAGCGACTTCGAAGAGGGCTTCGATTCCAGTTTGTTCGAGGTCTGCCATGGGTTACCGTTTCCTTTTCATTTTTTGCGCGGCCTGTTCCCGTTTCATGCGTTTCAGTTCCCGATCCGATTCGACGGCTTCGATGTCTTCCATCGTTTGATCGAAGGCGATCATAACGACTCGATCCTCATAGGGCAGATTCTGGAATTGAGACGGGGTCAGCCCCCATCCCTTCGCCGTCTTGACTTCTGTCAGGAGTAGGCTGTGTCTCCAGCTCCCCGCTGGCTTCTGCAACCGACCGACTAAGTCTTTCAACGATTGACCCGTCCCCATTGCTCCCCCCAGGTACGATACTGCGAAAGTTATCCCGGACTTTCGCGATGTCATCTTCTGAGATGGCACCCGAAAGACCGGCTGTGGTAACCTCCACGAAAAGAAGCAGGGCGTCTTCGGGCGTCCTGATTAGTTCGTTCGTAATGTAGAACGAACGAAGTTCGTCCGGATCGGTCGGGATGTCGAGCCCCTTCGCTTCCAACCTGGAGGCCCACCGGTTATCTTCTGGCAGTTGGTTCGTGATACATTCCAGGGTGTATTCGTATTTCGCCCGGTTGATTGCCGCCTGGAGTTGTTGCTTTCCGTCCAGGTAAGCCCGGAATTGAGCCTCGGTTTCGGGGTGTGTTTTGATCGTCTCTTCATCGTGCTCGAATTTCTGCGATCCACCTCCGGCAGTCGAAACGATGTAAGTCGGTGGATCGAGGACGACTCCCTTTTTACGGAGTTTCTTTTCCTGCCCGGCTTCGATAAGTGCCATAGTTGTCATGTTCGCCGGTTGGAAGGTGATCACCTTCCCATAAGGCGTCCGAAAGGAAAACCGTTGAGTCTTTGTTTCGTCGACCATTTCAGATTGAGTCATTCGTCGCTCTCCTAATATGTCCCACGAACCACCCAAGCTGGCGGAGAGCGACCAGACGCCTTCCTGGGTGGTTCGTGCGCGGGGTTGTAGGGTTGCCCGTTTACGGGCGTTTGGTGTCGCTCTCCAGGTTGACCGGTTACGAGGTCGCTGTGACCTTTACGACGACCGGATGTCCACCGACAGCCTCACCGACAGCGAAGACGTGATCCGCATCGGCGATCATGAGATCGTTAAGGCCAACGTTGGTGGGTGTGTCCAGGGGTTGCCAGGAGAACCCACCGTCGATCGTGCGGAAGATCGTCGAGATCGGGCCGGCGGCAGTCGAGATAAGGAAACCAATCAGATCTGAGCCGGTCACGAATTCGATGTCGTAAATGTGAAGCGTTCCGAAACCTTGACCCGTTCGTTCCGTCCAGGTCGTGCCACCGTCGCGGGAGTAGAAGAGACGGCCAGTCGCCGTTCCGACCCACAAACGGTTGGCATCGATCATGTAACAGGAAACGAGGTCGGCACCAGACCCGGTTGCCGTGACAGCCGTCCAGGTGATTCCGCCGTCCTGAGTCGTGATGATCACGTCTCCGGCAGTTACTGCCATCCCGTTGTTTTCGTCCGAAAAGTGAAGGGCTTGCCAAGTAGTGATGGCGATCACCCCGGACTCGACCGCGGTAAAGGTTGCCCCGCCGTCGACCGATTTATAAATATAGCCAAGTTTCGTCCCGACCCAAATATGATACTGGTCAAGA
>JAJRBU010000025.1 GCA_028679315.1 Methanoregulaceae archaeon | reverse complement strand
GATAATTGGACAATTTAAAAAAGTATCTAAAATAGAACGTAAAGGAAAAGATTTGAGCACAATATATAGTTTGGATAGCGATTTTAGCGATAAGAACGAGTTAGGGAACAAAGGGGCCAATCTGGTTACAATGACCCATTTGGGACTTCCGGTCCCTCCGGGATTCGTGGTTTCTATCTCCGCATTCAAAACCTGGCTGCAAAGTGAAGTATTACCCGAAGAAGATATTAAAAAAGCCATGGTAGTTCTGGAATCTAGAATAGGGAGGGGATTGGGAAAAGGACTTGAAGTTTCGGTCCGTTCCTCGGCTCCGGTCTCGATGCCGGGCATGATGGATACAATTCTGAATATAGGTGATCTGGAAGGAATCATGACCTCTGTAAAGCGCATATTTGAATCCTGGAATACCCCGCGCGCAATAGAATACCGTCGACTTAACAACATTTCCCCAAGCTTGGGGACTTCAGCCATTGTTCAGATCATGGTTTACGGTAATAAAGATACTAACTCTGCAACCGGAGTATTATTTAGTCGAAATCCGAGCACGGGTATTAAGGAATTATTTGGAGAATACTTGATGCAGGAGCAAGGTGAAGCCATAGTCTCCGGAGCAAAAACACCGGAACCTATATCGAAATTAAGATCAATGATGTCGGAGGCTTATAGCGAACTTCTAGTCATAGCCAACAAGTTGGAACAGCATTTCTGCGATATGCAAGACATGGAGTTTACCATCGAGTCCGGTAAAGTCTATATGCTGCAAACCCGGTCAGGTAAACGCAGCGGGAACGCTGCAGTTAAAATTGCTGTAGATATGATCAATGAAGGATTGATTACTCGGGAAGAAGCCATTCTGCGTATTACGGTCGATGATATCAGACAGATACTACATAAACGAATCAGGAATCCTGAAAATTATAAGCCATTAGTTAAGGGGCTCAATGCTGCTCCAGGAGCCGCCAGCGGAAAGGTTGTTTTTAACACTCTGCAAGCAGTTAGCGAGGCTCAGAAAGGGGTCCCTGTAATTCTAGTGCGGATCGAAACCAGCCCGGATGATATCCACGGTATCGCAGTTGCTCAAGGTGTATTGACCCAGAAGGGAGGATTGACTTCTCATGCTGCAGTAGTCACCCGAGGTATGGGTAAACCATGTATATGTGGAGCCGAAGGAATAGGAATAGATCCATTATTCAGTTATTTTGAAGTGCAGGGTCAAAAGGTTAAAGCCGGTGAAGAGATAACCATTGATGGCACCAGTGGAAATGTGTATATCGGAAGTTTGCCGTTAGAAGATGCTAAACTAACGCTGGAATTTGAAGAGCTCATGAAAATCACTGACGGATTTAAAAGGTTAGGAGTAAGAGCTAACGCGGATACTCCGGTAATGATCCGGAAATCCAAGGAGTTTAGAGCTGAAGGCATCGGTTTATGTCGGACGGAACGAATGTTCAATATGCCGGAACGTCTCAAATCGATCCGCGAGTTTATCCTAGCTGAAACTGAGGAAAGTCGTGAAGTTGCGATCGAACATTTAGGTGAATTGCAGATAGCCGATTTTGTAGCTCTCTTTGATGCTTTACAGGGAATACCTATAATCATCAGGTTGCTGGATTTACCGTTACACGAGTTTTTACCTTCCGAAGATGATGTAACCGATCCTATGGTGAAAAAGCGGATTAGGGAATTGAAGGAAACCAATCCGATGCTTGGACATAGAGGTGTTAGACTGGCCTTAACAACCCCCGAGATTTACCGCATGCAAATTGCAGCTATTCAAAAAGCCATCGCCATTGCTCCGGCTAAAGTCTCGATTATGGTACCTCAAGTAATAACTTTGCAGGAAGCATTAAACGTAAAAAATATGCTCAAAGATAGTAATTTGAAATTTGGTGTCATGATGGAAACCGTCAGGGCTTGCATGAGAGCCGGACGTTTAGCCATGGAAGTTGATTTCTTTTCCTTTGGTACCAACGACCTGACACAAGCGGTTTATTCCTTCAGTCGTGAAGATGCTGAGAAAAAGTTTTTGCCCACCTATTTAGCCAAGGGTGTACTAAGAGATAACCCGTTTGAGGTACTGGATGTAAAAGGAGTTGGAAGACTTATGGAAACAGCTATCTTCTGGGCAAGGAGATCTAATAAAACCCTTGAGATAGGAGTTTGTGGAGAACAAGCTGGAGAGCCACGTTCAATCCGCTATTTACATGGAATAGGGATTGATTACTTGAGCTGTAGTCCGTTTCGTATACCTATAGCGAAACTAGTATCGGCTCAGGCTGCCATACAGGAAAGGATGGATAAGGCTTTCGCGGAGTCTTATGACTCCAGAGGAGTAAATAGCTAGCCTATATTTAGATATTAATTTGACCGTCAATGGAAATTGAGAACGCCCAAATATCGGGATACCTTCAATGAAATTCACTACAATCTCTGGGTGTCATATAATATATCTGGCGACAGAAAATAAGATTCACAAATCTGATGTTACGGGGATATTAATAAGTAATAAAAGGGAGAATTACCATGAAGACCGATACTGAACTACAGCAGGATGTCATGAATGAGCTTAAATGGGAACCAAGAATTAATGC
>JAJRBU010000211.1 GCA_028679315.1 Methanoregulaceae archaeon | reverse complement strand
TGGTTGGTGTACCTGAAGATCGCAGCCTCGACCTGTGCCTCCACGGATTGTCCGGGCAGGGTGGTGGTGATGAGGACAGGGGCAGGGGAACAGGCGATGTTGTTGCCTTCATCTGCCTCGGCGAGTCCATTGGCATGATCAAGGATGCTCCCGCAATAGTAGGTCCCGGGTGACAGGGTAGCGGGGATTATCACGGCTCCACTGACGGTCGCTGATGATCCGGCTGCAAGGGAGGGTACCGGTACCAGGCCGAGGTAGGTATCCCCCGGGGTGATGACCATGTCTTGTGAGAGGTACAGTGCTGCGCTGGAAGTCCTTGAAAACGAGGTCCCATCGTTCCTGACCAGGATCTGTACCTCGAGGAACCCTCCCGAGGTGCCGGTCCCCGGTGACGTCAGTGAGACGGCGACCAGGTCCTGTTTCAGGGTGATGGCCTGGCTCGTGGTCGGTTTGGGGGTCGGTGTTCCGGAAGATCCGGCCTGGACCAGGATTGGGATGCTGCATGCGGCATTGTTCTCCTCATCCGATTCCCGGATCCAGCCGCTGGCATCGGCACGTGCACAGACGTAGCAGGTGCCGGAGGCCCCGTTCGGGATCCTGACCGATGAGGAGACGGTCCGCACGGCACCAGGGCCAAGCGTTGAGACCACGATGCGTCCCGCATTGGTATCCGAGGCATCGATGGTCCTGTCATCCGATAGGTAGAGAGAGACCGATGAAGCAGCGGCCGATGCCTCCCCCTGGTTTTTCACGGTAGCGGTTACCGCGGCCTTGGAACCGGGTGCAACCGAATAGGGTACCGAGATCCCGGTGATCACCAGGTCGGCCTGGGAAGAGGGGGAGGGTTCTTTCCCGGGAACGGTTGTCGGGACGGTGGGGGGCAGTTTCACGGGAAGGGAGCGGGATCCGACCGTGAGCAGGCTGCTGACGCCACCGTTGTTTGCTTCATCCTCTTCGCGGACCTGGTCAGAGCAGTCGGCCTTCACGAGGATATAGCAGGCACCTTCAAAACGGGAGGGGATCGATGCAGAACAGGTGACAGTCTTTTCGCTTCCCGATTTGAGGGTGGCAACCGATACCCGTCCAAGGGAGATATCCGATGCATCATGAACCATGTCCTCCGAGAGATAAAAACAGGCAGAGAACTGGGGGGCTGCAGCATCCCCGGTATTTTTCACCGTCGCCTGGAAGGAACATCTCCCTCCCGCAACGGCGGCAGAGGGTGCGGAAACCCCATTGACAACAAGATCGGGGATTCCGATTGCTTCCGCTGCACCCGGTACACCCGCACATATCCCGGTCCCAAGGATGATGAGCAGGGCGATTGCAATTGCGGAGGTCGTTTGCATGCTTGCTTAGAGAGTACCGTCCCTGCCCATATTAATTGACCAGAACCGGCATGTTCACTCCTTCCTGCCCGGGGTTCATCCGTACCCCGTGATATCATAGTTGATGGGGGTGGACTTCGCGACGCAGTCGTTGCCCGATGCCAGTCCTTCATCCACCATCCGTTTCAGGAGGGCCGGGTACACGGTACCCACGAGCTCGAGGAATGGTTTTCCGGTGCAGAACATCTTGAAGGTAGGGGTGCTCCGTACCCCATACCGCTCCGCGGTCCACTGGGCGGTCGTGATATCGAGGCGGGCAAAGGAGACGATCCCTTCATACTCCCTTGCGTACTGTCTGAAGGAGGGCTCCATGGTGCGGCAGTGCGGGCAGGTGAGGCTGTAAAACATGACGAGCACCGGTCGTTCCGATCGCTCCACCAGCTGCTCCCAGTTCAGGTCGGTAAGTTCGATCAGCAATTCCCCATCCACGAAAAATGTCACTCCAGCTTCAGTATCAGGAGGGATCTTCTGATATACCTTGTCCTGCTTGTCATGGGGAGGAAAAATCCCCTGCTTCACGCTCTCTCGTCTACCAGGTAATTGATGACACTCTCGGAGATATCTCCTGCATACTCCCCTGTCCTCCGGATACTCTCCGCGATATACCGGAGGGAGACGGCGACGAAGGGATCCCGTTTCATGGCAAGCACATTGATATCCTCGCAGAGCGCTTCGAGCGTCTCCACCTGCTCGATATTCCGGTGCGATCCTTTCATATCGGCATTGAAGAACGAGATGATGCTCTTGTCAAAGATGGAGAGGGCAAGGGTACTAGCCTTCCTGATCGTGGCAAGCAACTCAGGCTCAATACTATTCCCCGGCATCTTCTGGGTATTTTCCGAGATCCTGACCGCGTGGTCCCCGATCCGCTCGATGATCCGGCTGATCATATAGGTGTTGACCACCTTGCTTGTCGACTGCCCCATCTTCCGTGCCAGGCTTGCGTTCTTCAGGATGATGTTCGTCTGGCGGGCAATCAGCCAGTGGAGGCGGTCGACATCGTTGTCCCTGGCTATGACGTTATCGCAGAGGCTCCTGTTGCGGGTCTCGAGGGCAATCAAGGCATCGAGGTGCATATTCTTCGCGATCACGTACATCCGCTTGATGGTGTTTTCAAACGGCATCTCGGCAGGATTGAGGAGGTCTTTCAAGATGATCGTCGTGTCGGTCTCCTCCACCACCTCCGGCCCAATGGTCATCTGGGCGAAGTCCCGCACTGCCATCCTGACCGGGGCAGGGAGCCGGGTCTTTGCGATGATGGTGATGGTCGTGTATCCGGCGATGTAGGATCCGATCAGCAGCCGGAAGAGGAATGTCGGCTCATGGATCTCGCTCACATCGAACTTCTTCTCCCGCTGGAACTGGCCTTCCGTGATCTCCCGCGTGACGAGCAGGGTACCGTCTGGCTGCGCTACGAGGCCCAGGGGATCGTTCTTCCTGATGTGCTGGGCATCGGCCCACTCCTTGGGGAGGGTGATCACGTAGGATGATCCCCCGGTCACCTGGACTTTCCGGATATCCATGAGGGGATCTCTATATTCTCTATATATAAATAGAGTATCTACAGGAAAATGGTTTAAAAATACAGATTCATTCCTGGTGTATGGCAGGAACCATGAAGCACTACTGGATGACCGGACTTGCCACAGTCCTGATCATCGCAGTACTCGCCTCCGGGTGTACCCAACAGCCCCTCGATAGCCAGGAGACCACGCTCAAAGTCACCGGTTCGACCACCGTACTGCCGGTGGTCCAGGCTGCAGCGGATGCCTATATGGCCGATCATCCTGGTGCCGATATCCAGGTCACCGGCGGAGGATCCAGTGTCGGCGTGCAGTCTGTCGGTGAAGGTACTGCTGATATCGGGATGTCCTCCCGTGACCTGAAAGCCGGGGAAAAGACCACGTACCCGGACCTTGTGGTCACCACGATTGCCAGCGACGGGATCGGGATCATCGTTCACCCGGGCAATACCGTCCCCGCTCTCTCCATCGACCAGGTCAGAGCAATCTACCAGGGCAGGGTCACGAACTGGAAGGAGGTTGGCGGACCTGACCAGGTGATCGTGGTGACCGGCCGCGACAGCGCATCCGGGACCCGCGAGTTCTTCTTTGAAACCGTGATGGACAGGCAGAACTTCACCCCAACCCAGCTCGAGAAGAACTCAAACGGGGCAGTGAAGCAGACCATCATGCAGACCCCGGGGGCGATCGGGTACGTGGGTCTCGGCTATATCGACAACGAGGTCAGGGCAGTCCCCGTCATCGTGAACGGTGAGCCGGTCATGCCGACGGTTGACACCATCCTCACAGGCCAGTATCCCATCACCCGACCGCTGATCATGATGACACAGGGCGCTCCGCAAGGACTTGCCAGGGACTATCTTGACTATATCCTCAGCCCTGCCGGCCAGATGATCATTGCAGAAGAAGGGTTTGTGCCGATCTCGCCATGAGAGATGATCAGGCCTCCCCGGGTGACCAGGAGTCCCCGGGAGATGGTTCTTTTTTACCAGGGCCGGGCAGGAAGGCTGCAGGGATTGGTTCGCTTCCCTGCAGCCACCGTAAAGAACGGTTCATGAAAGCGCTCTGGTTCCTCTGCGCCTGCTTTGCCGTTATCACCATCGTCTTCATCCTTGCTTTTCTCCTCTTTGACGCCTACCCCCTCATATTCGAAATAGGCATATCCAATTTCCTTGCCGGGACCGTCTGGAACCCGACCGGTGTTCCCCCGGCCTATGGGATCTTTGCCCTTATCGTGGACACCCTCCTCGTCATGCTCCTTGCAATGGCGATCGCCATCCCGCTCGGGGTGGGCAGTGCGATCTATATAGCCGAACTCGCTCCGGACCGGGTGAAAGCAATCGCAAAACCGGCAGTGGAACTCCTTGCCGGGATCCCGTCCGTGGTGTTCGGGTTCTTCGGCCTGATCGTGCTGACTGACTTCATCCGGGTGACCTTTGATGTCCCGAGCGGGGAGACCTGGCTTGCCGGTTCCCTCCTGCTTGCCGTGATGGCGCTCCCGACTATCATCAGTGTCTCCGAGGATGCCATCTCCGCTGCCCCGAACGAATTCCGGGAGGGTTCACTTGCGCTTGGGGCGACGCACTGGCAGACGATCAGCAGGGTTGTCACCCCGGCCGCCCTGTCAGGGATCACCGCGGCCATCATCCTCGGGATAGGCCGGGCAGTCGGGGAGACCATGGCAGTCCTGATGGTGACCGGGAATGCCGCGATCATCCCTGATCCGATCTGGAATGTCCTCTCACCCGTCAGGACGCTGACCGGTACCCTGGGTATCGAGATGGGCGAGGTGGCGATCGGGAGCACGCATTACCATGCCCTCTTTGGAATCGCCGTTGTGCTGCTCCTGATCACCCTGGCAATCAACCTGCTCGCAACGGTCATACTGGCCCGTATCAGGGAGAGGCACCGAGGAGGAACTCCCGTTTCTCCAGGGGGAGCAAAAAACAGATCCTGGCACTGGCTCTCCGCACCAATCAGGAAGTACGGGGCCTGGCTCGCAGGAGGAGTCCTCGGGCTTGCGATCGGCGTCGTCTTCGGCCTGCCTGCGCTTCTCGCCGCCCTCCTCGGGTATGCCGGGTTCCGGCTGATCCGGGGCCATATCTCCCAGGACTGGACCCAGAGGGTGGCATTCTCCCTGATAACCTGCTGCATCATTGCGGTACTCGTTGCCCTTGGCATCATCCTCTTTGACATCATTGCACACGGTCTGCCTTTCCTGACATGGGAGTTCCTGACCGCCCCTCCCTCAAACCTCGGGAGATCCGGGGGAATATTCCCGGCAATCGTTGGCACCATGTATCTTGTGATCGGAGCGATTGCCATCGCACTTCCCATCGGGATCGGGGCGGCGATCTACCTGACCGAGTATACCAGGGAGACCGCCGTGACAAAGATCATCCGGACCGGGACCGACCTCCTGAACGGGACGCCTTCCATCGTGTTCGGCCTGTTCGGGTTCTCCTTCCTTGTCATCTTCCTTGGCTTTGGGGTTTCCCTGATTGCCGGGCAGATCACGCTCGCGCTGATGGTGCTCCCGACCATCATCAGGACGACCGAGGAAGCCCTCAAAGCGGTCCCGGTATCGGTACGGGAAGGGAGCCTTGCTCTCGGGGCCACGAAATGGCAGACGATCAGGAAGGTGATCGTGCCACCTGCCGTCACGGGCATCGTGACCGGGACCATCCTCTCGATCGGGAGGGCGGCAGGGGAGACCGCCCCGATCATGTTTACCGCCGTAGTGTTCTCGACCCGGTTCCTCCCTGACTCGCTCTTCGATCCGGTCATGGCACTACCGTATCACCTGTACATCCTTGCCACCAATGTCCCGGGTGCAGACGGGCAGAAGTATGCCACGGCCCTCGTGCTCCTCGGGCTTGTTGTTGCATTCTATGCCCTCGCTATCTGGATACGCTACCGCTCGGCTGCGGCACACAAAGGGTAACCTATCATGATGTCAAACAATTCGATCATACGCACCGCACACCTGAACCTCTGGTACGGGGATACCCCGGCATTACGGGAGGTGACCATGCAGGTCCCTGACCGGCGTGTCACCGCACTGATCGGCCCGTCCGGATGCGGGAAGTCCACGCTGATCCGGTGTTTCAACCGGATGAATGATCTTGTGGACCACTGCCGCATCACCGGGAGGATCGAGTTCCATGGGAACGATATCTACGCAAAGGGATCCGACCCTGTTGAGATACGGAGAAAAGTCGGGATGGTCTTTCAGAAGCCGAACCCGTTTCCAAAGTCCATCTACGAGAACGTGGCATACGGTCCAAGAGTACATGGGATCAACGATACGGCCCTGCTCGATCAGATCGTCGAGCGGAGCCTCCGGCAGGCTGCCCTCTGGGAGGAGGTAAAGGACCGCCTGCAGGCCTCGGCCATGGGGCTCTCCGGGGGCCAGCAGCAGCGGCTCTGCATCGCACGGACGCTTGCGGTGGAGCCGGAGGTGATCCTGATGGACGAGCCATGTTCAGCGCTCGATCCGATCGCGACGGCAAAGATCGAAACCCTGATCAACGAGCTGAAACAGCAGTACTGTGTTATCATCGTCACCCATAACATGCAGCAGGCAGCACGGGTGAGCGATTATACGGGGTTCATGTACCTTGGCGAGATGATCGAATGCGGGACAACCACCCAGATCTTTGAGCATCCCAAACAGGAACTGACTGAAAACTATATAACGGGAAGGTTTGGATAAGGTGACAGGATGAGCGACAAATTTCATGCCGAGCTTGCGGAGACGAAAGAGAAGGTCCTCGGGCTTGGTTATCTTGCCGTGGGGATGCTCGAGGATGCCCTGCGTGCCCTCGAAGAGAACGACCCGGTCCGTGCCGAGGCGGTCAAGGCACGAAAGCGGGATCTTTCCAACCGGACGAATGCCCTCGAAGAGGAGATGTACCGGCTGATCGCGCTCTACCAGCCGATGGCAAAGGACATGCGGATGATCGCCTGCTCGCTCCTGCTGATCTCCTCTGCCGAGCGGATAGGGCGGTATGGGAAGGACATTGCAAGCGTGGTACTCAGGACATACGATGACGATCCGGGAGCAACCCAGCGGTATACGGACCTCGTCAGGGGACTCTCGATCCCCCACATGGGATCGATCGTGATCGGGATGATCAACGATTCGCTGAAAGCGTACGAGACCGAGGACCTCTCGCTTGTCGCGCACCATTCGGATCGCGATGATGCCGTCGATGCCCTCTGGCACACCATCTTCCGGGAAGGCATCACGTACATGATGGAGGATACCCGGACCATCACCCGGTGCACCAATTACCTGATGGTCGTCCGCTACCTCGAACGATGCGGGGACCATGCCTGCAAGATCGCCGAGAAGGTCACCTACCTGGTGACCGGCGAGCAGAACGAGATCCGGTAGCGGGGCAGGGGATCCTGTTCTGATAACAGGGTTCACCGCCGGAAAATACAGCCCCACATCTCCCCTCTTTTTTTAGCGGTTCCTCCTCTGCAGCATCATTGGTGTACGCTCGTCATCGGGATCTGTTTTTTAGCCTCCTCGCTGTTTTGTGTGGGAGACTACAACCAGGGGTGGTATCTGCATACCAGTTCAGTCACTCCAACCGCCGCCGGGGCGTCCTTTTAGGGCGGTGGCGTGCATCGCAGGTTGGGGGTGTTTGGAACATACGGCCCCCACACCATGGATCTGGTTCCTCGATCGTACCCGCACCAGATAGGATAGAGCCTTGTTTCATGATGCGCCGGATGTTCCGGCGCCCGGCATCACCGATGCGGCAATCGCGAGTATCGGGCCGACGATCAGGCCTGCCCAGAAGACGAGCCCGAGGATCCCAAGGATCGCCATCGCTGCCCGTTCCCGATACAACGGGGAGGAATCGGTCTGTGCCGCGATCCTGACAAGGAGCACCCCAAGGATGACCGGGATCGCGGCGAACAGCAGGGTGAGGAGCATGGAGGGCACGGGCCCGGTACGCAGCCCGGCCAGCACCATCTGGATGATCACGAGGATACCGCTCCCGATGAACGCAAATCCCGCGACTGCAGGCAACCATGCCCATGGCCAGGAAGCAGGGGGGATGCGCTTGTGGAACCACCAGGCACCGATCAGGATGGCACCGATCATCGGCAGGAGGTTTGCAACGAGGCTCTGGCCCTGCCAGGCCCGGACGGAGAGGATCATAACCGGGATGAGTACCCACTCGGCAAGAGTGAACGCTTCGAGAAATCCGGTCGCCAGGATGTACCGGCCTTCCGTTCCGGATACGGCAACGGTATAGTCACCGGACGCGGGTGCCGGAAGAGAGAGGGATGCACCTTCGTACAGTGCCATGGGGGTGAACGGTTCATAGGAGGGTGGTTGCCGGATATCCGGCACGGGGACGACGATGCTCCCGTATCCTTCCGGGATACTGGTACCCGGAGGGAGGAGATCCATAGTGGTGATCCCCGGTCCGATCACGGCGAAGGGAGGAGCGGTACCAGGATCGGGCGAGGAGGTGGAGATGCGGAGTTCTGTCCCCTCCTCTGCGCTGATACGGTAGAGGTCTGTTTCATCAGGTCCTCCCAGGAGTCCATACCAGGCATAGGACGTCTCCGCGTCCGGAACGATCACGACATCCCCGGTGCTGATTTTCGGAGAATGGGCCATGGACGGGTTGGACAGGAGGGCGATGAGGATGATGAGGATGATGAGGATGAGGGGTGCCTGGATCCGGATGCTCCTCCTCCTTTCATGGGGTTCCTGGATCAGAGAGACTACCATCTTTTTTTCCCTCCCCTTACCCGCCATCCCTGCCCTGATCCTCCCTCCCCATGAAAAGGGCCACGATTCCCCCAATAATGACGAGGAGGGTGCCGATCGCGATGATCTCGGGGGTGAGCTGGAAGAAGAGGAAGATGCTCGTGACGATCCCGAAGAGCGGAAGGACCGGCATCCGGCCGATCCTGCCAGGGACCAGAAACGCCCTCTTCTGGTCCGGGGAGCGGTACCGGAGGAGGATGACGGAGAGGTTGACGATCATGAACGTGACGAAGATGGTGAAGTTCGTGACACTGGCCACAAACCCGATGTCCCCAGCAAAAAGGAAGAGGACGGCCCCGATGGCCGCAACAAGGATCGCGAGGTAAGGGGTCTTCCTCGTTTCGTGGACGCGGGCGAGCGGTCCGGGGAGGCTTCCTGCCCGGGCCATCCCGTAGCTGATCCGGGAGGCGGCAAGGAGCATCAGGAGCACCGTGTTTGCGGTGGCAAACAGCGCGATGACCGAGAGGAGGTCTGCCCCCCACGGCCCCCATGCCACCGTTGCCACCTCGGCAAAGGGAGCATCGGAGCCGGCGAGTCCTTCCCATCCCACGACGCTGACGGCAGCGATGCAGACGAGGATGTAGAGGAGGGTGCAGACCGCGAGCGCGATCATCAGGGCTTTAGGCACGGTCTTTTCCGGCTCCCGGGTCTCCTCCGAGAACTTGACCATCTCCTCGAATCCCTGGTAGGCAAAAAAGACGAGCGCGGCAGCGGTAAAGACCCCGCTGATCCCGAGCGGCATCTCGAGGTAGTCAACGCTCCCGAGCAGGGGCAGGCCGGCGATGATGATCAGGACAAGGCCGACGGCTTCGATCAGCGTGAAGAGCCCTGCGACCGCAGCACTCTCTTTTACCCCGATGATCAGGATGACGGTCAGGACTGCGATCAGGCCTCCCGCTGCAAGGACCTGGTCGATCCCGAACAGGCCGGTAAAATAGCCCCCAAACCCGAGGGCAACCGTTGCAGCCCCGATGATTCCTGAGAATATGATCAGCCATCCGACGATGAACGCGATGTACCCGCCGACCGCAGCGGTCGTGTATTCGTATTCGGCCCCGGCCTTCGGGAACATGGAGGAGAGCTCGGCATAGGAGAGGGCGGTGAAGAGGGCTACCACGGCAGAGATCGCAAAGGCAAGCCAGACGGCGTTTCCTGCTCCAGCTGCTGCCGTTCCGATCAGGGCATAGATCCCGGCACCAAGGATGATGCCGATCCCCGAGAGGGTGATCTCGGCGAGCCCGAGTGAACGGGAGAGCCGGGCCCCTTCCGGCTGGCTGGTCACCATAGATGAGTGGTGGGCGGGGATCGGAAATAGACTATTCGGACTTCGGGTCTGATCCATGCTCCCCGTTCCCGTGGTTATGTGATCAGGACGCTCAATCCCTGCAGGAAAATCCCTACCCCAAACAGGAGGCTGATGCCCGGTATCAGGCCGGGCCGGTGGTATGCGAGACGGCAGGACCGAGGGTACATGTCTGATCCGGGACCTGCAGTGATAATTAAGGGAGGACAGGACAGCGGGATTCCCATGACATCCTGCAGTGATGAAGGAGTTCAGGACTGAAGGGAGAACACAAGAGAAGTGTCGGTCAGGAGCGCTGAGAGAGTGCCTGACGAGAGTAGTTCAGAATAGGATCGAGGTGTACCAAATGAGAGTTTCTAAAAAAAAGAAGGGATTAATAGCGGGGCTTCCTGTGCTTGGGGAGACAGTCCCTGCAGTATACCGGTCTCCCCTGGGTGGGGGTGAACGGGACCTCGCACTCTTTTCCACAGTCTGAACATACCGTCTTGGTCATGGTCCGCGGTCCGGACGATGACGGGCCGCCATACTTTTTCTGATTATTCATTCCTGATCATGCAGTGATGATTCTGCATTGTGGTGTTTGTAAAGAGTAATATTAAAAAGTGTGGATAGAACTGGTCCTTCACCCGATCTCCTGGAGCATCCGGCCGTTTCTGAAGATCGAGATCTTGCCCCCGCTCTGCGAGACCACGATCCCGATCGCTTTGCTGACGAGCGTGATCCCGGCAATCGACGAATGGCGGGTGCCGAGCCCTTTTGCTATCCCGACGGCACTTGTATCCACGGTGATGTACCGGGCGGCGGCCTCGATCAGCCCGTCCCCCCTGATCACAAACGCCCCGTCCAGCTGTGCCAGCTCCTTGATGTTCTCGCGGATATCGTGGTTTGTGACCATCCGGTCCTCGATCCGGTGCCCTGCAAACGGGTTTAAGATGAGCTGCCGGGACTTGGAGAGGACGTTCTCGGTATCCCCGATCACAAACGCAGTACCCACTTTCTTCCCTTCCCGCCCCTCTTTGGCGATCTCAAGGCAGATGTTGAAGACGGTCTCAAAGACGTCATCCGCCACATCGGAGTCGGCGATCACCCGGTCCTTCCAGAGGGCAGTGCTGATCCGGCTCCGGTCCCGGTGCTCGTGGTCGGTGATGTCATGGCCGATGCAGACGATCTCCGAGATGTGCCCGTCTTCATCCCGGAGCGCCTTGTTGGTCCATGCAACCCAGATCGGCTGGCCGTCCCGGAGATGCATCTCGGTGATGCGGATAGCACAGCTGTCCCCGTTGAGTCCCATGTCGGAGACAAACCCGGAGAGCTGGTGGCTCTCCCCCTCGTGGGGCGGGATCAGCGTGCCGATGATGTTCTGCCCCATAATCTCGGTCTCGGAATAGCCGAAGAAGACCTGGGCAAATGCATTAAAAAAGGTGATCGTCCCGTCGGGTTCGAGCTTGATGATCAGGCTGCTTGCATGGAGGAGGAGCTCGCGGACCCGGAGCTCGCTCTCTTTGACCGCTTCAGTGAGCCGGACCTTCTCGGTGATGTCCTCGCAGACGAGGATCTGGCCGCGGGAGGGGTCCTTCAGGTCGATGGCATGGACCATGAGGCTGCAGTGGACGAGGGTGCCATCGCTCTTCTTCAGCTGGGTCGTCGCATGCCCCCATCCCTGCTGATCGATATCCAGGGAGAGCTCCCGCGATGCCCGGTCAAAGGTCTCACGGCTGGCAAAGAAGGCAGAGGCGTTCTTCCCTACGAGCCCCCCCTCCAGGTGGCCGAGCCCTGTGGTCATGGTACTGTTTGCCCAGTCGATGACACCGCCCCGGATCTGGCAGATCCAGAGGGGGGAGAGCGAGAGGATCGAGTCGAGGAGCTCGGTCCGGAGCATCAGGTCCCGCTCCATCTTCTTTCTCATCACCACCTGGTAGATGAGGTCACGCAGTTCGGTCATCGGCTTTTTCGGTTCCTCCCCCCTTCCGAACTTCACTTCCTGGGCGTTGTTCACATCCTCGAGCACCAGGGTATCTTTCATCCGTGCATAGAGGATGAACGGGGTCGGGTTGCCGTGCGATTTGAGGTATTTGAGGAACTCGACCCCGTTCATCTCGGGGAAGAACTCGATCCCGTTCACTTCCGGGAGGTGGTAGTAGGAGACGATGATATCGTAGTTCCGGTTCTTGAGGACCTCGAGCGCCTGTTTTGTGGAGGGGACGGTGTCGATCCGGACCTCCCCGCTCTTCTCGAGATAGGCACGGGTGCTCTCGATCACGTCGCTGTTATCATGGACCAGGAGTACGGAAATCATCCTCTTTTCTCTACCACGGCGCAGGCAAGATAGGGTACGAGGGTTATCGAATATATAATTATTGAATCGGGTTTACCAATTGCCCGCATTATTCCGGTCCTTTTGTCATATTGCACCCGGAAACGTTCATTTGTCAGACTTCGAGACGCTCCCGGCGTACAGGGAGAGGAGGGCTGCGGCAACGTCAAGGGAGGTGTACTCATCCCCCATGATCTGCTGGACCCGGATGGTCTCGGAGTCGAGCTTCCCTTCTTCGATCAGGTCACGGACCCGCTGGGCCAGGAGCTCGGCCTTCCTGGTGTAGATCTCATGCTCCTTTGGCACCGACTGAAGCGCGATCCGTATCTTTGCAAACCGCTGGATGTCGCGGAGTTTCCACATCTCCTTGCCGGAGACGAAGGTGAACGACTTGCCTGACTTGCCGGCCCTGCCGGTCCGCCCGATCCGGTGGATGTAGTATTCAGGGTCCTGGGGGACATCGAAGTTGACGACGAGGTCGACTGCCGGGACATCGATACCCCGGGCAGCCACGTCGGTTGCGATCAGGATGTCGATCCTTCCTTCGCGGAACTTGCCCATGACCCGCTCACGCTGGGACTGGTTCATGTCACCATGGAGGCCCTCGGCAAGGTAACCCCGGGCCTGGAGCTGGGAGACGATCTCGTCCACCCGGCGCTTGGTGTTGGCAAAGATCAGGGTCAGCTGGGGGTCATACAGGTCGAGGAGCTTTGAGAGGACATCGATCTTTCCACTCTCCCGCACTTCGAAGTAGGACTGCTCGATCTTTGGCACCGAGAGCTGGTCATGCATCACCTGGACGGTTCTTGGATCGTGCTGGAACCGTGCAGCGAGGTCGAGGATCTCCTTTGACATCGTGGCAGAGAAGAGCACGGTCTGGCGATCGGAAGGAGTCTTTTTGAGGATCGCCTCGATATCGTCCCGGAACCCCATGTCGAGCATCTCGTCAGCCTCATCAAGTACCACGGTCCTGACGCCGGCAAGGGAGATGGACCTCCGGTCGATGTGATCGAGGAGGCGGCCCGGGGTCGCTATCACGACCTGGACCCCTGCCCTCAAAGCATGGAGCTGCCGCTCGATGGGCTGTCCACCGTATACCGGGAGAATGATCACCCCCCTCCGGTACTTTGCAAGCTTCCTGAGCTCCTCGGAAACCTGGATGGCAAGCTCACGGGTCGGACAGAGCACGAGCGCCTGGGGCTGTTTTCCGGCCGGGTCCGCCCGCTCGATGAGGGGGATCCCGTATGCTGCGGTCTTCCCGGTCCCGGTATGGGCCTGCCCGATGACGTCCCTGCCGTCCCGCATCAGGGGGATTGCAAGCGACTGGATGGGGGTCGGTTCCTCGAAGCCGAGGTCCCGTACCGCTTTTCCGATCGGTTCAGGGAGGGTGAGGTCGGCAAACGAGAGGACTTTCATGCCCGTCCCCCCATACCTGCTGCTCCCGCGTGGCATAGTACTTCCCTATGCCGGTATATTGTATCAGGATATCGTCTCATGGAATTCAACAACGGGAAATGGTTCATACAGTGTATATATCCTCCCTCTCCAGTGCACATAGTTCTTTGGGGAAGGGATGGTCTCTTTGGGTTACACCGGAGATACCGTAAGGCAGATCCTGCAATCCTGCCTGTGGGGCATAAAAAAAGAGAGAAGCCGGATTTTTTCACAAAGGGCAGGGGTCATTCTTCTTTTACGACGGGATGCTGCGGGATCGCGAGGACGATGTTCCGGTCGCAGAGGACTTCGGCGTTCCGCACCGGGAGGGTCACGATATCGCCATGCTGCAGCTGGTAGATCCTGCCATCGACCCCCATGAACGGCTCCATATCGGTCAGTACCCGCGAGAGGACAAACTCGGGTGGTGCGGCGGCTTCTTCGAGGATCACGGCACAGGCCTCTTCTGATGCTGCAGCAGGCTGGCCGGGACGGGCAGTGCCCGTGGAGGGGAGGAGGCGGCACCGGGTTCTCCCGAGGGAGAGGACGATCTCATCGAAGAGGTCGCGTTCTTCGGAGAGCATCCGTTTCAGGTCGTCGCGATCGATGTAGTGGCCTTCCTCCTGGTTCCGGGCAAGGGCCAGGATCTTCTCGGACCGGAGGTTGAAGAGGTCCTGGAGTGTCTCTTTGAGGCTCCCTACCCGTTCGATCAGGATCCGGGCCGAATCGGAGAACGGGTCCTCGTTTGCATACACCTCGGAGAGGAGGCACGCAAGCTCGTTTCCGGTGGACTCGTACAGGTCGGGAGGGAGCGAGAGGAGCCGGCCGGTCTCCCTCTCGGAGATCAGGATGGTCCGGAGCTCATCGAGGTGCATGGTCCCGCTCACCCCCCGAAAGTTCGGCAAGGCCCCGGCAGCAGAGGAAGACGGCGAGCGCCTCGGGGACGGTGTTCTGCCCCTTTTCAAGCCGGTAGGTTGCTCCGGACAGGGGCATGGTCAGCGGCCTGCTGCAGTCCACCTTCATGGATCGTGTCCCAAAGACCACCGCGTCGTCCAGGGGATCGAAATCCGGCAGGTCACGGACCGCGACGGGGGTGACCCGGAACCCGCTCCCCCCGTGGAGCGAGGAAGGGAGCCGGATCAGCCGCTTGATATCGGTGGTAACCGGTTCATCGGCAAGTGCTGCTCTCTCCCGGAGCAGGGCAGCGAACCGGCCCTCCTTGGCCGAGGAGAGGGTGCGTACCACTCTGCCGACGGCAAAATCCCTGAGGTTGACCGAGGTGGGATCGGTCACGAGGCCGGCTCGCAGGTCGCGGCTCCGTTTCAGGAACTCCTCCGCGGTCACCTTCCCCACCCCCTCGAGTGCAGAGATCTCGGCGACCGCTTCCTTCGGCTCCATGGTCTCCAGCATGATGAGGTACTCGGTCAGTGCCTCTATATATCGCTGGCGCCATCCGCAGGGTGAAGGTGAAGGGAGGGAGAGGATGAGGCCGGGGTCAAGCCCGATCCCGCAGACATAGTCCACGAGTTCCCGCCGCTCGGCACTCCCCCACCCCCTCACCGCGATGTCCCTGATGTGGATATGGTAGCCCCGTCCCCCGGAGAACGCGACGTGGATCTCGTGCTCCCCAAACCCGAGTTCGCCCGTAAGCATCCCCAGGAGCTTCAGGGTCTCCTCCTTGACCCGGGCAAGCATCACGTCATACGGGCCCCGCACGATATGGTCGGCGTCGAGGTCAAAGATGAGGTCGGCGCCGCGCCACATCTTCTCCCCCATCGTGGGCGCATGGGGGAGGAGGTAGTAGGCCGATGAGTAATAGAGGTGGGCGGGGGCGACACTCCGGATGTACTCGAAGAGCTCGGTCGTTCCCTGGTACCCGATGTGCCGCCGCATCCGTATCTCGGGATACCCCGGGTCAAAGAGGACGAATGCCCATTCCCGCTGCTCCACGGACGGGGGAGCATTCAGGGGTGCCGTCCGGTAGTAGTCGGCAAACCGCTGCCTGAGAAACTCGACCGTGGCTGCTTTCATGGGACTTCCTTTACCATGTACGGGCCCCTTCGCTCATAGCCATGCCGGCGGTAGTAGGGCCGGACCCCGATCCCGCTCATCACCGCGATCTCATGGTATCCTTCCGCTGCTGCCAGTTCACCTGCGACAGCAAGGAGATCACGGCCTGCCTTCCGGTGCTGCCGCTGGTCCGGTGAGGGCATGCTCCCGAGCGGGACCACGCTCCCGTAGACATGGAGCTCACGGAGGAGGGCAGCGTTCGCGGTCTCCTCCATCCACCGGTCTCCCCCGGTCCGGAGCCGGGCAAACCCGACCAGGGAATCTCCGGAGACGGCCGAGATGAACTGCTCCTCCCCTCCCACGGCCTCGTACCGCATCACCCTGATCTCCGCGGGACCTTCCCCAGGGAAACGCCCTGCCTCGCGGCAGCGGATGCACCGGCACCGCTTCCCCCCTTCGATCAGCCGGTTCTGGCAGAGCTGCCGGAAGTTGCTGTGCCGGGAACCGGCCACGATCAGCTTTGCGGGGATATCCCGCTGGATCCGCTGAAGGCGGACGTATTCGGGGAGGAGAGACTTTCCATAGGCCACGAGATCGATCAGGGCGTCTTCCTCGTAGGGAGTGTAGGATCCTTCCCGCCAGAGCTGCTCGATCTCGGAGCCGGGAGTGACGAGGGTGGGGTAGATCTTCAGGAAGTCCGGCCGGAACGAGGGGTCCTGGAAGAGCGCTTCGAACATCCTCCGGTCCTTCCCGATCGTGCTCCCGGGGAGGTTCGGCATGACATGGAACCCGACCTTGAGGCCGGCGTCCCTGCAGATCCGGTTTGCCTCGATCGCATCCTTCGTGCTGCATCCCCTGCAGTTGAAGGCGAGGAGTGCATCGTCCAGCTGCTGGACCCCGAGCTCGACCTTGGTCACCCCAAGCGAGAGCATCCGGCGGACCTGCTCCTCCCGGCACCAGTCCGGCCGGGTCTCGAAGGTGATCCCGATGCACCGGACCGGTGAGTACTCGTTCTGGCGGAAGATGGCGGGGGTCGAGATCCCCCCGCGTCCGCCCCGGTACTCGTTCATGGCCCGGACACACGAGGCGACGAACCATTCCTGGTACTCCTCCGGCCGTGCCGTCATGGTCCCTCCCATGACGATCAGCTCGACCTTGTCGACGTGGTGGCCGAGAAGTTCGAACTGCCCGAGCCGGGCGACGACCTGTTCGTACGGATCGTAGCCATGCTCCCGTGCCCGGAGTGCTGCCGGTTCTTCACCGGTGTAGGACTGGGGGGAGGCGTACGGGTGATCCGGGCCCCCGGGGCAGGGGAGGCATCTGCCATGCGGGCAGGGGAAGGGAGAGGTCATCACGGCAACGGGAGCGACCCCCGAGAGGGTTCTGGTCGGCTTGACGAGGAGCAGCGCCCGGAGCGCCTGCCGTTCGTGCGGCAGTGCTGCGGCAAGGAGGGCCGAGTTCTTCGGGACGGAATCGAGGCGGTACTTGCGGCAGACCGCGATCTTCAACCGGGTAACCTCGGCAGGAGCGGGGTGGTCCGAAAAGATGAGGTCAATGATCTCCCGGTGGATATCCGGAACGCTCATAAAAGAGTTATTGCTCGACGGCAACCTTTTCCGGCACCATCTCGCTCGTGACTTTTACCGCAGGCCGCTGGGCCTGGAGGTGGACTACGATATCCTCGCCCAGTGCAAGGATGGCATCCTTGTGGCTTTTCTTGTTCTTGTGGATGTGGACCGGGGAAACAGCAAGAGAGGAGTAATGTTTTGTGGGAATTTCGTCGTTGGTGATGTTTTCGTAGTATTTTTTGATGTGGATCATCAGCATGTGGAGATGGAGTAACTCTTCCTTTTGCACACTATCACCTTTCTTCACGTCACTTCTTATTTCAGGAACGTGATATACCTTTTTGGTGAAGTTTATATCCAGCTACTGCACGCGGCCGGGACCCTCGTAGGACTCGCTCTTGGGGACGCTTTTGGTGCGCCCCTTGAGGGGCTGGCCTCCCCGACGGGAAGGGTCCGGGAGATGGGGTATTCGTACCAACGCGGCCGCAGACCAGGGGTGTTCACGGATGACACGGAGCAGGCCCTTGCAGTGGCCCGCTCCCTGATCCGCTGCCGGGGATTTTCCCCGGATGACATGATGGCGGAGCTGGTGACGGCATACCTCCTGGATCCCGCGGTGTACGGGCCGACGTCACAGCGGGTGTTTGGCCTGGTCCTCCGTGGCATGGATCCCGGGACTGCCTCCCGGGCAGCCCACGGGATGAACCAGGGGAGCCGGAGCAACGGGAGCGTGATGCGGGGGCCGCCGATCGGGATCTTTTATGCCGGCCCTGAACTTGAGGGGTACAGCATGGCCTGCTCCCGCCTCACCCACTATGACCCGGTTGCCGGGGCCTGTTCATCGTTTGTCAACCGGATGGTGAGCGACCTCTGCAGGGGGATGAGCAGGGGGCAGGCCTATCACCGTGCCCTCTCCCGCTGCCAGGATGACGAGGTGTACCGGGTGCTCGGGTCGTTCCGGGAGTATGACCCAATCCCCGGCCTTGACTGTCTCCTTGCCACCCATGCCTCGCTCTCGGTCTTCATGGAGCAGGAGAGCTTCGAGGAGACCCTGGTTGCCGCGGTGAACCTCGGCGGCGATGCAGACACGGTCGGGGCGATAGCCGGCTCGCTTGCCGGGTCCCTGTACGGGATCGATGCGATCCCCCGCCGCTGGCTTGCCAGTCTGCAGGGTCTTTCGGAGGTCACCTCCACGGTATGGCAGCTCTGGAGCGTGGCACATCCGTAAATGCTCCTCCGGTTGTGTGGATATCGTTTCAGCAAACGACCATACACCTGTATCTTATACCTGGTGTTGTGGCAGTGACTGCAGTGAGGGATCCTCCAGCGATGCCTGCAGGCCTGGCGGGTTCCTAAAAAAACGATCAGACGGGGATGAGCTCGACGAACTGGAGCCCGCGTCCCTTCTCGCACCGCTCAGGGGCGCCACCGATCACATTGACGACGACATACTTCTCCCGCTCGAGGATCCCGTCCGGCCGGCAGAAAGGGTAATTCGGGCACAATTCCCGGTTGCACGAGCACTCGAACTGGATCTTGGTGTTCCTGATGGCCATGTCGGCGGGAAGGAGCGTCGGGACCCGCGATTCTACCACCTCGACGGTCTGTGCCCCGTTGAGGTGGACAGGACAGGTATGTTCCAGGGGGCGTATCCCCACGATGCGGTAGCGGCGCCCTTTTTTCAGGTTGTTGCATGCCGATTTGAGCTTGCACTGGGTACATTCGGCGATCGATCCCTCGTAGATGAACTCGAGGCCGTTCTTTGCCAGTTCTTTTCCAATCAGGGTCACTTTCGGTTTTCCTTCGACCATAGGCCTCTCACTCCGTGTAGAGCATCCTGACCAGGTGTTCTGCCGATTCACGGGAGAGCCCCATGTCAAGGATGGTAAACCGCTCGGGACGGATGTCCTTTGCGGCAAGAAGCGCCTCAACGGCGATTTCGTCAGGGATGCCCACCTCCTTTGGAGTCGTGGGGGCACCGACCTTGCGAAGGGCATCCCGGATCTCCCGCCAGTTCCCGCCATGCAGGTACATGGTGATGATCGTCCCGATCCCGCACGCCTCCCCGTGAAGGGCTTTCCCGGGTGCCAGGCGTTCCAAGGCGTGGCCGAACTTGTGTTCGCCACCGGAACCCGGCCGGGAGGAGCCGGCGATGCTCATGGCCACCCCGGACGAGACGAGGGCTTTGATGACAAACCAGGCGCTCTCCTCCTGGCAGGGCTTGATCGCCGCTGCGTTCTTCATCAGGAGCTCGGCGGTCATCCGCGACAGGGCGATGGCATACTCGCTGACCGGCTCCCCCTTGATCCGGTGGGCAAACTCCCAGTCGAGGCAGGCGGTGTAGTTCGAGATGATGTCGGCACACCCGGCCGCGAGGAGGCGGTGGGGGGCCTGTGCGATCACCCCGGTGTCGGCAACGATCGCGATCGGGGGATGGGCCTCGAGCGAGACGCTCCCCTCGACCATCGGCACCGATGCCCGGGCAGAGGCTATCCCGTCGTGGGAGGCTGCAGTGGGCACGCTGATGAACTGCCGGTCGAGGTTGTAGGAGACGATCTTCGCGGTATCGATCACCCGGCCTCCCCCGACCCCGATGATGAAGTCCA
>JAJRBU010000178.1 GCA_028679315.1 Methanoregulaceae archaeon | reverse complement strand
CCTCCGACGATGTTATCGGAAATTTCCTGTCCGGTTTTCGCACTAGCAGCCCTGCGTGAATACTTCAGTCGAAGAAGCATCCCTTGGGAGAGACCGGAAGGAACGATTAAGCGCCGGACCGTGAACTGGCTCGATTGGCACAGAGGTATCTTTTCTGGTGATATTTGTTTTTTTCAGAGCGAGAAAAAATAAACAATGTTTATCCGTATGCCCGAAGAGATTCACTCCCATGCCAATTCCCCCCCGTCCCATCGTCCTCTCCCTGCTCTCCCTGCTTATCGGAGCACTGCTCCTTTCCGGCTGCCTGACTGAACAGCCCACTACAAAGACACCCGTCACCGTGAACATGAGCAGTCTTACCTTGTATACCGAGCAGGTTCCGCCTTACAATTATATGGAGAATGGAACGCTGCAGGGGATCTCGGTCGATCTACTGGAGGTGATCACCGGGAAGATGGGAGAGAACATATCAAGGGACCAGGTGAAGGTGGTGCCCTGGTCAGAGGGATACTCGGCAGCCCTGACCGGGAACCACACCATGATCTTTGGCATCGCCCGGCTCCCCGAGCGGGAGCACTTGTTCAAGTGGGCAGGACCCATCATTCCCCTCACCCCTGTGCTCTTTGCCCTGCCTGAGAGGGGGATTGTCATCACCAGCCCCGATGACCTCGCGGGATACCGTATCGGGGCGGTTACCGAAAATGCCGAGATCCAGCACCTGATGGAGATCGGGGTGAACCAGAGCCAGATTGTGCTGGCAGAGAATGCCTCCGTCCTGGTTCTGATGCTCCGGAATGGCGAGATCGATCTCATGGCGTACTCGCAGGCAGCCGGCAGGTACTTTACCAGGCAGGTGACGGGAAGTTTTGACACGTTCCGGGTCGTGTACGTCTTCCCGGATATTCCGCTCTACTATGCGTTCAGCAGGGATGTCCCGGATGTGACGGTGCAGTCGTTCCAGAATGCCCTGGATACGCTCAAAACTGAGAAGGGAGAACAGGGATTCAGCGAGTACGAACGGATCCTGTACCGATACGTGGGGGTCAGCTGTCAGCAGGAGTCTTTTCCCGTGGCAGACGTGATGAACCTGGTAAACGTGACTGCGGCGGCACTCGAGAGGGACGCTCCCGATACAATCCGGAGGATCAATGCAGGTGAGGCCCCCTACCGGGATTCGGTACAGCCTGCTCTCTATGTCTTTGTCTTTGACCGCAATGTGACGCTCATTGCCCAGGGAGCCAACCCCGGTCAAGTGGGGACCAATCTCCATGGGAAGACCGATGTTTCAGGCACACCGTTCCGGGACAGGATGGTCACCGGAGCACTCCAGAACGGGTCAGGGTGGGAGGAGTATGTGTACATGAATCCCACCGATACCGGGCTGTATTACAAGACTTCCTATTATCGTCTCATCCAGGGAAGTGACGGAACGAGCTACATTGTCGGGAGCGGGACACCAAAGGCCTGTAATGGCTGATGCAGGAAAGAAGGCCTTATCGACCCGCCCCATATGATCCAGGAAGGGGATCTTCCCTGCATCCGGGACACGGGGAGGATTGCTACGATTGCCCTTCACTGAAAAGAGAGGTCGTAACCAGCGGAATCACTTCTCTTTGATGAGAACGTTCCGCTCCCCTGGTCATGCCAGGTCGATCAGAGCGTGTACATTTCCGGAACAATCGAATACAACCACTACTTTTTTTACTGGATACGGTGCATCCGGTTCAGAGAAAAGGAATAAATCTGGGATTCTTGTTGCTCTTTGCAACAATACGGTCGTATATCGTGATCAGTGAGTCGATGTTCCTGGGCATGCCAGACCCATTGACCCTCATCGACCGGATTATCACTGGTAACTGATCATATGCTTTCACTGCTGTACACCCCCTTTTCGTATGTTCCCCTCTCTATCGGTCATCCCTTTCAGAGACCAATTGATACCTCATCACCAGTTATAATATTTTTTTGCCATGCACTTTCTATTCCAGAACAGAAATGAGTCTCGTTTCACAATTAAGGCGTTTATACGGCTTTGCCATGCACTTCATGTTTCAGAACAGCTAGGGGAGAATGGACCGTACTGGTTCTCTCGGAATGTGTGCCATGCAGATATGAGAAGAGAACTGATCAGGGTTTTCCTTGCATGGGTACCCTTCACTTTTGACCTGATCCGTGATTCCACTTCCATGACCGAACAAGAGGGGGGTTACTCCCTCCCACGGCACCTGCCCGGGTATCTGCCAGCAGAATATACCTGGCAGCAGGGATCGAATCGATGGTTGGAACCCTGGATCATTCCCCCTCTCAGGCATTCATTGGTGATGATGCTACTAATGATGGCATATCAGGGAAGAAACTTTCATATACCAGTAAGGTGTATTGGGGTATGCCTCAGAGGGGAAAACTGGGGATACGTGCAATGATGTGATCAGCAGGGAGATCCAAACGGCTTGACGATCTCTTTGCGAAGAAGAGATCATTTCATTGGGCCGAACAAATGTTCAGGCAGACCCGATGCAGCAGGGAATGAATCCGTCCCATCATAACGAGGATTATGATGATGGACGGGTGACAATAGGCTAAGAATATACACTGCACGGAGGTCTCGGGGAACATGATGCCCTGTTACCGTGAACAACCCGGTCCAAACGGCGGAAGGCCGGGACGTGGAACACGACACGGCACCAGGGGGCCGACCATGCGTTCCGGTACATCACCCCTGGGGCACCTTCATTGTGGTATTTCGTTTTCACCAGACCTGTCGTGATATCAGGGAATGCATTGGCTGGATTCTGGTTTCGTCTCTTTCTGATGATCGTCCTCTCCAGGGTCATGGGTGCGAAGAGGTACTCACCCTCTGTCGGCTAGGGGGGGGGCGAATACTATTTAACAGGAGATGATCTATCAGTGTTTCGGGGCAATCGAAAATGGGCGAAGATACGATATTCTCAATCGGCCAATGGACGGTCACCCAAGGAAACGAAGAGGTATTCCTGGAAAAGTGGCGGGAGTTCTCCCGATGGTCGCTGAATCATATCAACGGTGGACGATGGGTGTACGTGGTCCAGGACCGGGATAAGAAAAATCAGTTCATGTCGTTTGGTATCTGGGAATCCCCTGAAGATTATACGGCATGGCGGAATTCGACGAAATTCAAATCAGCCTTTGCTGATTTCAGTGCACTCTGTGATGACGTTGTCTACAGTACCTCGACCGAGGTATTACACCGCTACCGGTAAGTTCCTCCTCCCTCTCTCCCATCCGGAACAGATCCCCGGTAAACCAAGGGGGATCCCCGGCGGTGTTATTGAAAAGGGAGCGGATGAATGAAGCCAGCATTTGCGACAGGTACTGCTTTTGAATAGTCTGAACCAGGAATGATCACTCCCTCTCAAAGAAAGCTCAAATGAGTAGAGAAGGAAGTTGTTCCAGCGTGAGCATCCAATTTTTTAGTCCGAATCCAATCATCTCTGGCTCTATCCCGCTTGTCAATGGCTCCCAGGGTCCCTATTTAGGGGTTCTGCTCCATCCCGGATCCTGCGCATCCATTACCCGGTGTTCGCGATATCCCGGTCTGCCCTGAGCGATATGTTCAGACTCGTTATTGTACGCCCATCAGAAAGAAGAAAAGACTGTTGTTTCCTGGATTTATCCCTGATCAAACGGGAACTTTTGCACAGGATAAAAAACACGGACAGAATCCCGTTCCCCGCACGATGCTCCTCGGCGGAAATGAGATGCCCCTCAGCGGAAATGAGGTCAGGGGACGCTATACGCGACCCTGTCAATGCTCCTTATCCTTCCGAAATCCCCGTTCACGATCACGCTCAGCTTGTACCATTCCCCCAGCCGGAGGACAAAGCCCTCCTGCTCAATCTGTTCCTCCCCGGGCGGAACCATCATCTGGTCGTTTCGCTGAGCGCCAACGAAATGGTATCGTGCCTCGAGGAGTAACCCGGTTAGGACCAGAACAATCCACCACATCTACAACCACCTCCCGGTCACCCATCACAGGGACCGATTGATGCATCATCACCTGGTTTCATATTTGTTTGCCATGCACTTCCTATTCCAGAATAGAATTGAGTCTTTTTTCGCAATTAATGCGTTATTCTGCTTTGCCATGCACTTCCTGTTCCAGAACGGAAAGGGGTATGGATCCCACTAATCCATCTCCCGGAATGGTTGCCATGCACCCGTTGCGGGCAATTCCCTCATCTTCTCATCAAAAAAATCGCATGATTCCCTTGAGAGACACGGGCATACAGAATGAAAATGGCGGAGCCATGTTCATAGAAA
>JAJRBU010000030.1 GCA_028679315.1 Methanoregulaceae archaeon | reverse complement strand
ACGATGGTGGTATCTTCAGTATCATAATTGATCAGGAGTGTCCCTGCCCGACCGCCCACGGGAAGGAGCGTGGTCAGGACGGCTCTTCCGCATTCCCCGTCATCAACAAAATCACCGAGAGCAGGATCGTATACATCAAGGTGGACAAGGTCCTCAGGGACATGGAGGCCTTGCCTGACCCTGCATTCACCGCACATCGTCCCCTCGGTACTACCATAGGTGTTATAGACATCACGGTCCCAGACCTCAGACAGGTAGGCCCTCGACTCATCGGCAAAACTCTCTCCCCCCACAACCAGCCCTCTGACAGAGGATTCTTCCGGCCTTATCCCCTCAGTTCTCATCCGTTCTGCCAGGCGAAGCAGTTTGAAGACACTCCCCACGATACCGGTCGGGTGGTAACTGCGGATAATCCTGCCAGGAAAATTGCATTTTCCGATCGGGATAATTGTTGCATGGATGTCGCGGGCAGCAAGGGTCATGGTGTTGGCCCCGACATTCATCCCGTAGGATGCACAAATAACAATCCTGTCTCCTCTGGAAAAACCCTGTGAGACAAAACTCCTGGCATATTTCTCCGCATACCTGAGCCAGTCGTCCCATGTGAGAAAGAAACTTTTCGGTGTCCCTGATGTTCCTGATGTCTCATGGATGGTGAAGACCTCGTTCCATTCCACACTCCTGAACATGAACTCCTTTGTGACCGGGGGCTGGTTCTCCCGGATTATCTTTCCGGATATCAGGGGCAGATTGATGAGATCCTCATGTGATTTTACCGATTCGGGATCGATCCGGTGTTTCCTGAACCAGGCACGGTAAAAGGGTGAATGTTCTGCAGCATAACGGATGGTGTACCGTACCCGGTCATCGATGAGGGTATTGAGGTCATTGTGCGGGAGACACTCAACCTCTGGCCTGAAAAAGCCGTTTTCCTCCATTGACATAACAATACCTTTCCCATCAGCATATAGGTTCGTAGACTGGGATGTCTTCGTGTGGGAGTAGATAGCTCTCGAAATCTGAATTATCCGCGGCTCATGCTATTAAAAAACATTCTAAAGTTCACCAGATAGCGAAAATCCTCTCCGCTCCCAATAACCACGGTAGGTCGGATCATCCGATACCTCGATTTCCGTTACCCATTTGATCCATTTGTATCCCCATCTGTCCTCTGCAACGAGCTGGAAGGGATAACCTCTCTCAGCGGGGAGAGTAACGCCGTTCATCGAAAATGCCAGGAGAATGTCGTGGTCTGTAACGTAGTCAAGAGGAAGGGATGTCGAATAACCATCTTCTGCATGAAATATAACAGTATTAGCGGAAGGCATCACTCCTGCCCCCTCGAGTAAGTCCTCGACCCTCACCCCTTCCCAAAGTATTGTCACCTCCCATCCTTCAACACAGAAGAGGGTGACTTTTTTCCGGTAGATCGGGTACTCTGTGATCACCGTTTCATAGGACAGGGAGTGTGGGTGCGATACAAGCCCATGTATCTCCAGCATGTATGTTGATTGGTTGATATACTGAGGGCCTTCGATAGAATTTTCACGAAAATCCGTAATTGACGAGAGGCGTTCACCTTGATACTCCCTTATCTCCACCGAGGTCAGCGCAGTGACGTTCTCATTGTCCCTTTCCGGAAGTAATTCAGGGTTTAGAACACAACCTGCAAGGATTGTAACAAGTACCAGGATAATTCCTGTTATCCCCGCAGGGGTCATCCTCATATGATCTTCCATCTGTCATTGGGCTCTGATTCTCTTAAGGATATTTAAGAAGGAATATGAGGAGGAAGACTATCGCTATTCCATAAAAAATAGATTTATCAGGTTTAAAATGAGTCTCTTGATATTAAAGGAGACGACAAAAAATGCCACCAGTCGAGCGTTACAAGTGCAGGGTCTGTGGGTATATCTATTCACCACTGCGGGGAGAACCCCATAACGGTATCCCTGCAGGTACAAGATTTGAAGATCTCCCTGAATCCTATATCTGTCCAATATGCGGGATGCAGGGAAAAGGAAAGATTGGTAAATGGGGATTTGAGGAGTGGGTACCTACCCGGTGGGTCTGCTCAGTCTGCGGGTATGTGTACGACCAGAAGAGAGGTGAACCGCACCGGGGAATAAAAGCGGGGACCGCCTTTGAAGATCTGCCTGAGGATTATACCTGCCCGGTCTGTGCTCTTGATCCAAAGATCAGGATCCAGTTCGGAAAGGTCTTCAAAAATGGCTTTGAGCCGCTCGAGCTTTGAAGATCCCTCTCCACATTTTTAACGCCAGTCCTGGATCAGGATGACCGTACAGGGTGATCGTTCTAAGAAAAGATGCCCTGTGGTGTCCTTTCCATTATCGAATCCCACACTATTTCAGTTTCTTTAGTGCTTCCCTGGCAGAATGACGGACTTCAAGTTCATCATCTTCAAGAAGGGGTTCCAGATACTCCTTGTACCGTATCTCGCCGATCTTTCCCAGCGCCTCTGCCGCTGATTGTCTCACCGCTTTCTTTTTATCGGCAAGCAGGGGGATTATGACCGGAGCGGCCCTCGGATCGCCAAGTTCCCCGAGTGCCCATGCCGCTCCCTGACGTGTCCACCGGTCCGGGCTGTCGATGCAGTGGATGAGGGGTTCAAATGCACGGGGATCGCGCAGGGTTCCAAGAGCCCGGATAGCAACCCACACCACATCAGGGACCTGGTCGTCAAGGAGAAGAATGAGGGGTTCCACCGCCCTTTTGTCTCCCATATTGCCTAAGGATTCTGCGGACCGGGCACGGAGGGTGGGATTTGGATCGGAGAGTTGTTGTATAAGGATGGAGAGGTTCTGCTCCTGCCTCTCTTCACGACGATTCATCGCTTCTTTTACAGGATCGCGTCCGGTACCATGCATAGGTATACTCTCACCATGTGCTCTGTAGCCTCAGGCATCAATGTTTCTGTTTTTTACCATTTTGTGTCAATGGTCTTTGTTGAAAATAGAGTGCTATTAATAGCATCAGGTCGATCTCTCAGAATATATCTGGTACATGACGAGGGTAATAATGTCTCACCTGATCCTGCTTCCTACCGATTTTTCTGACTATTCCCGAATGACCGCCGATATGGCATCAGGTATTCCGGGTGAACATGACATTATTCTGCTTCATGTAGCAGAAAGCAGCCCTGGGTCATCACGTTCATTTCTTGGTAATCATGAACTATTCTCCTCGAATTCGGCCGATCGAAACCTTGAGGAGGAGAAGAGGAGGCTCGCGGCACGGGGGATTGCTGTCCGTACAAGCATCCTCAAAGCGGATGGAAGGGATATTCATGGTTTAATTCTCTCCTATGCCCGGAAAGAGCATATGGATCTTATCATGCTGGGGGCCCGTGGAAAAGGATTTGTCGAAGGGTTATTCCTCGGATCAGTCTCCTCAAAGATCGTCCGCCATGCCACTACGGATGTCCTGATTACTCATCATCCCAGTTCACTGATTCCCAATAAAAAGTCATTTTCCCCGGAGATAAACCAAAAGAACCTGTTTTCCCGCGTATTATATCCTGTGGACTTTTCAAAACCCAGTCTGGAACGGTTATCATACATCATGGGAAAGGGAGTCATCGATGAACTCATTCTCCTCAATATTATTCCGAATGCAGAGAACAGAAAAGAGCTCGATGAGGCAATCAGCGGAGCGTATACACAACTCCAGAACCTGGGTAAGACCTACAACGATAGCAGAACAAAGGTGAAGCTGCTGTTGCGGTTCGGAAGGCCGGCAGAGATGATATGTACCCTGGCTCTTGAAGAAAAAGTGAACCTGATTGTTCTGCCGCGATTTGGGGCTTCGGATTTTATCAGGAGCCTCCCGATTGGAAGTACCGCTGAGGAGGTGGTAAGGAAAGCAAAAATGCCGGTCTGTCTGCTCTATCCTGATATCAGGCTGGAAATTACGGTACGCGAGCTCGAGAAGGATGAATTCCCGCTTGCAGAAAAGGTCTGGGTCCATTATCACCAGCAGAACGCAGACATTTCAACCGACCGTATCTTCGGAGTATTTGTTGAAGGAATGCTGGTTGCCGTTGCCCGGTGCAGGCGTCATCCTGACGGTTTTGAGGTGGATGGCGTCTTTACGCTCGATGATTTCAGGGGAAGGGGGTATGCCAGGGACGTCATGAAGCCATTGATAACCGCCTGTGGGAACGAGGTGCTGTATATGCATTCCACCCTCGGCCTCGTAGAGTTTTACAGCCAGTTCGGCTTTGAAAAAATTCCGGAAGATGATCTTCCGTCAACTATAAAGGAGAGGTTTGCTTTTGCGATGGGTGAGATGCAGGGTTCAAATGTTCAGCCCATGATGAGAAGAGCGACAGATCGTTAAATACCATTTTTTATTTCAAAGTGATTCACGTTTCATCAGAGGTTTTGTAAAAAAAATGACTCCCTTGTTGACAAGGGATCAGATGAGTTTGAAGATCGGGTGATTATCCGCCTTGACATCGATGCCGAGCGGACGCACTGCCTCAAGGGTAACGATATCCATGTAGGCTTGGGCAGTGATCATCGGCTCGACGTTCTCGATCGGACCGTACATAATCAGGTCAGCACCAAGCGTGCTCGCGACAAGGTTGCAACCGATATCGGGAGCTGACCAGGCAGCCTGGATGACCCCGTCAAGGCCGCCCTTGTAATGGTGCAGCAGCTGCTTGAGGTACACATCCTTGCCCTTCAGGGACTCTGCGAGTGCTGACGGATTCTTCTTCGATCCCTTCCAGCGCTTGAGCCAGGTCCATGCAACCGTCATGTTGTGGTAGGCACCACCCGTCGGGTAACCATGGATGGCCTTGCAGGCAAGGATCTCACGGTATGCACTTCCTGAACCGAGCCCGAGGGGAGTTGCAGCGGTGTCGAGAATTGGGCGGGTGACGCCGCACTCTTCGGCAATCTGGATCATTCCCTTCGTCTGACCTGCCACGCCACCTTCCACCAGCACCTTCTCCCTGCCCGGAACGGAGGGGTCAGCGGGATTGAATGCCAGTACGATGGCTGAGTCCACATCGCTGTTCTTTAATGCTTCGATGTTCTCCGGAAGGATCGAACCGTTGATCGAGTTGTAGATTGCCCGGTGTGCCACTCCGACATCGGTAACATACTTGCATGCATGTGCAAGAGCGGCTGGTACCGAAGAGTCCATCAAAAATGCGGTCTTGTTGTCGATGCTGTCGAACCACGAGATATAGCTTTCGAATGCCTCAGGGTATTCGGCGAGGATCTGGATAAAGTGTGGAATTCCCACTAAATCTGAGAGTTCCTGGCATCTGTTCCAGAGTGCTTCTGCGGCTGCTTTGTCTATCTTTCCGGTCTTGTCATCGAGCACGATCTCGTGCTTGTTGTAGAAGATTGAGGCAGCTAATACCGTCGGGTATTCTCCAGGCTGTCCTCCAATCTTGGTGCCGTTGAAGTCCCAGACTTGCTGCTCTTTTTCGAATCTGAACATGTTCTTTCACACCTCCATTACATTAAGACGTTAAGTTTCGGGAGCAGTACCAGGAGCAGGACAAATACGGTGAGCCCTGCCACCAGTCCATAGAGGATACCAATATCCCGACCGATTTTTCTTCCGACGCGCTGGGCGATCTCTGCATCTGCAAACTCGATCTGCTTCTCGATCTTATCCAGCCTCCTCTCTACCTCGAGGAACTGGGGGTTTACACCCGCAGCAGCAGTCTCGATTCCGCCAGCAGCTTCCTTGACCTCGACGATCATGGGGTCAGCAGCGAACGCACCGGGATCCC
>JAJRBU010000239.1 GCA_028679315.1 Methanoregulaceae archaeon | reverse complement strand
TTCGATAATCTCTTGCCGGTCTCCCGGTTGACGATATAGAAGTCGTTTGTCCCCTTTGGCTCCAGACGGTAACGCCGGTGAAAAACTTCGGCACCCCGGCGACCGATCTCGCTCATGTGTGAAGACCCGTGGACTTCCAGGGTCTTCTTTCCACCTAACCGACCGGCTTCGGACTTAGTCATGAGTCGATGTCCGAGTCGTGGAATTCGTTCCAGGTCACCCGGCGGGAATTTTCCTGGGTGCGGTTCACGAAGTCAACGATGGCGTTCCAGGTTTCGGTATCGAAACTCACGGAGTCGGTTCGACCGTCGCAGGTGCACTCGATCTCGATCTCGACATTCTCTTCGTCGACCGTGATCTGGCAATTCTTCGACGGGGTGCAGGTCTGCGTGTGAAAGTCTTCAAAAATTCTGAAATCGGGGGTGAATGTTCGGGTGTTTGTCATGGTCGGGTCTCCTGTTCGGTGTGTCTGAATTACTTACTATACACGTATTATATAAGAGAACCCGCAAAATGTCAAGGGGGTTTTCCTATCATTTCCGAAAGGTCTCCAGGCGATAACGAAGGCGCGCCACGAAGACACGCCACCGGTGCAGGATCGTCTCCAGCTTCGAGGGGGGAGAGTCGTAACCGTACGCCAGAGACTCAACCTTGCCGATAAAATGGGACGTGTAGCCGGTATCGAAACAATACCGATAATGTTTGTCCGGGCATTCCCACTCTTCGCCCATGAGGCACCACCCGTCGAGGGTGTCGCGGTAGGTGTTCACGGTTTTCTTTCCGCAGATCGGGCAGGTGATCACGGCTCCCGCCTTTGCCAGATCGGAACGGGGATGTCCGGGAATTCGAAGCCGGTCACCCGGTCATGTTCCTCCAGGGTCAAGCGCGGGATCCGGTCGCCGTGGTAAACGGTTCGCAGGGTCAGGATGATCTCTGAGACCTCCAGGACTCCGCCAGTCGACTCCGGGAATTCCAGGTCGGCGGTTCTGCCGTTTTCGTCGGTTATCCAAACGACGACTCTCATGGGAGCATCCCGAGGGCGCGTCCCCACCGGATCAACCCGGCGCGCCGTTCTGGAGGGAGGCACTTGCAGACTTTGTCGGCGATCGGGTCAAGGATGTCACGGGTCAAGGCGAGCCGCTTCTGGTAGTTATGATCACCGGGGAAATTCTCATAAGCCGGGGGGCGGATGTCCCAGTCAGCGGTTACCGGCATGCATTGGTGTTTCGGGTTCGGGGAGACATCGAAGACGATCATCCGCCAGATGTAAGACGATTGTCCCAGGTTCGCCTTCGGGTCGGGCTTCGAGGCGCGGAGCTGGCCACCGGTCTTGAAACATGGGGCGACCAATTCCCACTCGCTGTCGGTCAACTGCTGGCGAACGGTCTCCAGGTCGAAAGTCGGTTCGGTGTAATAAGAGTTTTTCATGCTGTCTCCTGTTCGGTCATGGTGTAAGGATTCCAGGGATGGTCAATCAGCCCCTGGACTTCTGGAGCATTTTCCAGGTAACGGGCGGAGTCGTTGATGTCGATCACGTTATAACCGCCGGGGTTCGGGAATTCATCGAGAACGTTCTCGCACTCTTCGAAACTGGAGAGCGGACCCCAGGCGGTGGCATCCCGGCGGGTCAGGTGGGCATCTTCGTGGTTTCCTAAAACGATGAACCACGACTCCGGGGCTGTTTCAATAAGGACACATGAGCGACGAAGGGACATTTTAGCTCTCCTGAATTCGTTCTAAGAAAAGATCAAAAAAACCAATGGCATCGTTTCGGTGGCAGTTTTCGGAATGACCTAACACCCAGGCCAGATCATCCAGACCGGCTTCGGTGGTTTCGGGTAATCCTTCGAAACCGGCAACCAGAGCGGAGGGCAGGGAGGGGTGAAGATGCGAATGGTCGGGATTACTCAGGGTGTCTCGGTTCATTTGTGCTTTTTGGATTGTTTGGGTTCGGTTCATTTTTTCGGTCTCCTGTTTCGTAAGATGATTGTATTATATAAGAATTCCCCCGAAAAGTCAAGGGGGAATTCCTAACAGGTATGAAAGGTCTCCAGGTGGGGGCTAGTCGTCCCCCTCTTCGAAGGTCAAAAACTGGTGGGTCTCTTTGTCCCACTTGGCGAACCGGCGACCCTCGCAGAACGTTTTCAGCAGATCGGCGGGGATCGTGATCAAGCCTTCGTGAACGGTGCAGTCTTTTGACAGGATCAAAGACATCACGTCCTCCAGCAACCGGTCGGCCGCGTCCATGAGTTGCTGAACGTTTTGGAATCGGTCGGTATGATCTAGCTCGCCCCGGAACGATTCCCATCGGATCAAGGGCGACCGGTAGGCCAGGACGGTCTCGACACCGGAGTCGATCGCTGTCGACACGGTCAAGTATAGGGCATTATGCTCCAGGCCGGATATTTGAGAGTCCCCCTCCAGGTGTCGGGCAATCTGGACAAAGATCGGGGTTCGTCCGCCTTGCGACTTCGCCAGTCGGACTAATTGAATTATGGTGGGTTGGCTGATTAGTATCATTTTTGGTCTCCTGTTTTTTTTAGAATGTCGGGGTTATTCCCCGTAAACGTAGAAGTCGGTCTCGGTTCGGCTTTCGTACAATGACTCCAGGTGAGCGTCTTCGGGTTGATCGATCTCGCCTTTCCACTCAGTCTCCCAACAGTAGCAGTCAACGTCGGGGCAGGTCTGCCAGTCTACCAGACCGGTCTCAAAGTAGGAGGCGTCCGTCCAGTGACAAACGGGGCAGGTCGACACGTAGGACTCCGGATCGGTTTCGATGTCTTTCCCGCACATCGGGCAGTGACCCGATTCGAGACAACTGCAGGGGTCTTCCCCGCCCGGATCGTATCGGGTCGACGGGTAAGAGATCATCCCCGAACCGCCGCACTTGTGGCAGTAACCGGGGTGTTCGGCTACGAACTTCGAAAAAGCTTCTTGCTGTTTCAAACATTGGGGGGTGTGGGTTATTTCGGTCATTTTATTGCTCCCTGGGGTCTCTTCGATTTTCGAACTTTTGAGTTGCTTCTTCTTTCGTGGCGGCGAAAACTGCAACCAGTCTCTGGCTTCGTTCGTCGACGAACCAGAAGGCCGTCTCACCGTTCCCGGTAGGGACTTTTTGAGTTGCACTGGTTACCGGGTTCGTATTGTTTGTCAGTCGGGGGTGAAATGTTTGGTTTTTCATTTTCGGTCGGTCTCTCCTGTTCGAATGTTTATTTATACACGTATTATATAAGAGAACCGGCGAAATGTCAAGGGGTGAATCCTTACATTCCTGAAAGGTAGGCAGGGGCTAAAATGACAAAACGTTTTGTCCCTTTTTGTCCCACGGCTCTCTTGGACCGCTCCAGGTCAGGCATAATCGACATAGAACAGGAGTCGTTCGTACCAGAACGCACACGACTCCGGGTGAGCTTCCCCCCACTGGACGAACGTCGGGAGGTCGGTCGCGTCCAGGTCGGGAAGATCGAAATACCGGGGAGTCTTTTCGCCGTCCAGCCATTCCTGGAGGCGGTTCGAGTCTTCGGGTTGGTTCTCCAGGACGGCCAGGATCACGAAAAACAATTTTTCAGCAATCGGGCGGATCGGGTTCGGTGCCATTTATACCTCCAGGGGATCACGGGTGACCGGAGTCCCGCTTTTGTTTTCGATCACCCTGCCGGTCGGGTCTGCGAGGGTGTACCAGATGCGGATCGTGTTCGCCTTGCGATCGGTCTCCGCTCGGGTGAAGTTTATCCAATATTCGACGCCGTCAATAAAGGTCGTCGTTTGTCGGTCGAAGGTGGTATCGAAGAAGCAGTCCCCGCTTTCGTCGTTTTCCCGGATCACCTTGCCCCGGCTCTTTAGGATCGAAATGATCTTGAAATTCGCTTTTTTGGTTTTAGGCATTTTATCGCTCCTCAACTAGCATAACTGTCGTATAAGAACCGTCCCACTCAGTTTCGACGTAAAAGTCACCTTCGCGGGTGTTGTATCTGGAAATCACATGCCCCTCGCCGGTCTCCAGGTCGGAGTCGTTCCGGCGCTTGTCTTCTGGACAAAGGTCGCCCCAATCCTTCGAAAAATGTCGGGTGAGGCATTCCAGGATCACCGACCGGTTGCGGGTCGACATCGAGACATCGTGAGCGGCAACCGCCCCGTTCGTGTAGAACACTTTCCCGGTTTCGAACCGGGGGGCATCGACGTAACCGATCACGGGGAACTCCGCCCGGTAACCCTCTGCCCCTTCGTTTACCATCATCAAAACTTTTTTGATCAAGGTCGTTTTGGTTTCCATGTCGGTCTCCTAGCTTTCCGGTGCATTCAGAAAATATTTTTTAACTTCGGTGTCGATCTCTTCGAGACGTTCCTCAATCCAGATGATCTGCCCGGTGAGGTCGATCAGTTGACCGTGTTCGTCTTCGGTTCGGTTCTTGCTCTGGAGACGATCACGAAGATGCTCCAGGATCGGGAGGTTGCTTTTCAGACTTTCCTGCTCACGAAGGATGTCACGGATATGAAGGGCTTCCAGGTGTTCGAGTAGGTCTTTACGGTTCATTTTTGGTCTGTCTCCTGTTTCGGTCTGATTTACTGATACACGTATTATATAAGAGAACCACGCAAGAGTCAAGGGTTTTTTCGAACGCGTCACCTTTCAAAGTCGTAAGGTCGCACCCCTTGACTTCTATAAGAATACGTGTATAATTAGTTTATTGAACCTTTACAACTTGACCGACCCCGGAACTCAAAGAACCGGGATCGAACCCCAAAAGAGCCGACGTGTCGTAGAACGGAAAAGGGATAAAAGACTTCCCGGAATTACAAGGGAGACTCCCCCGGTGTATCGAAGTCGGATAACCAAATCTCAGAGGGGCTTCCCGCAACTTTCAAGGGTATAAGAATAGATCGGAATTCGAAGCCGGTCGGTCAAGGTGAAAAGGAAAAACAAACAGGAGACGACCCAAATGTTCGACAAAGTGCAAACAACCGAAACGATCAAAGTCCTAACCGTGACAATCCCCGCCGGTACGATCCTCGACTTCGTTGGAATGTCCGACGGGATGAACGTCACCGTGAGAGTCCCCGGTATCGGGATCGTCTCGCTGGAGTATGAGGAATATATCCCATGCTAGCCAAACGGAACGCCCGAAAACCAAACATAACCATTTTATTTGACGCCGAAGGACTCCAGAAGGCCGTCGAAACCTTTCGCAAGGAACTCGAATACTACCAATCGACCCGCCCCCACTGCCCGGACTGCGGGTCGCTTCTCGACCTGGAGAATTACTGCGTAAACGTCGACTGCCGGTTCTACACCGAGGCGGTCGTTATCATCGACTTATAACAGGAGACAAAATGAAAAGCTTCAACCAACACATCACGATCTACCAGAAGGAAGCCGGGGGACACGGGGCGCTCTTAGTCGACCGTGATCTTTTCCGCAACGTGACAAAGGTCACCGAGTCCAGCCGGAAGCGGATCAACCTGCTAATCTCGAAAAGGAATATAAAGACGGTCGCGACCCTAAACTCCAGCGGATCGGTAACGGTCGGAATCTGGCGGGAAGTCCAGGGATGATCACCGGACTCGTCCAGGCCAACGTCCTATGAAATTCCAGAAGGGAGTCCGTAGCTCACCGGCGACGGAATTCAAAAAGGGTCAACACTGGCGAGAACCGAAGCCGTTCTGGAATTACGACTGGCTTTATCTGGAATATATCGAAAAACAAAGAACCCTGGAGGATATTGCCGCTCAATTCGAAGTCGGTGTGACGGCGATCGGTTACTGGCTCGACAAACACGGGATCCGTGGCAGGTCAACTCAGGAGGCACGAACGCTCAAAAAATGGGGATCACCGGGAACGTCGAACCCGATGTTCGGAAAGACAGGGTCGAAAAATCCGAACTGGAAGGGCGGAATCACTGCCGAACGTCAGGCGGTCTACGCTTCGAAGGAATGGAAGGCGGCGGTTCGGATCGTTTACAATAGAGACGGTGCGAAATGTCGAAAATGCAAAAAACCGAAAACCAGGAACGGACTCGATCTTCATCACATCGTACCGTTCGAAGTCAAAGAAAAGCGAACCGACCCGGACAATCTTGTCTTACTTTGTAAGACCTGTCACGGATGGGTTCACAGCCGGAAAAACAAAAGAAAGGAGTATCGGGTATGATTACTTTGCTAGCTCAGGCGAATGTAAATTACTTACCCTATAAGGCGGGGATTTTTCAGTCGGTCATTTTCTCCCCGCCTTACTGAGGATTGGAACTTAAGAGATTACGAAGGCGAACCGGATCAACTCGGACTCGAAGAGACGCCCGACTGCTTCGGGTGGGCGACAGGTCACCCTTGCGGGGAATGTTTCACCTGCCGGACGGTTCTGTACATGCGGGAAGTCTGGCGGGTACTCAGGGATGACGGAGTCGTTTTCCTGACAATCGCCGACTCGTACATCCGCGACCCGAAACCAGGATGGAAGCTGAAAGACCTCGCCGGGGTGCCATGGTCGGTGGCGTTCGCACTACGGGCGGACGGGTGGTTCTTGCGGTCTGACATCGTCTGGTTCAAACTCAATCCCATGCCGGAGTCCGTCCAGGATCGACCGGGAAGGTCTCACGAGTACGTCTTCTTACTGGCGAAATCTAACCGCTATTTTTGGGATGCGGTCGCTGTCCAGGAGCTGGCGAACTACGACGGGAGAACAAAGACCCGGCACGACGGCGCGGCAAAGTACGAAGCTCCCATTATTCCAGGGGAGAACAAAGTCAACTCGTCCGCTCGAGACGGTCACGAACGGTGGCCGAACACGAACGAAAACGGCGACAGGACGCGCAACCTGCGAACAGTTTGGAGCATCCCGACTCAACCTTACAAGGGATCACACTATGCCACTTTTCCAGAACGACTGGTGGAGACCTGCATCAAGGCAGGGACATCCGAAAGGGGCGCCTGTCCGACCTGCGGGGCGGGGTGGGAACGGGTCGGGAAGATCGGGTGGCTTCCCTCTTGCGACTGTTACGGGGTGAGTATCCCGCATATCCCGGAAATGCCCGAAGACTGCGAACCACCGGTGAACTGCCAGGCTTGCGACGGGGACGGGATCGTCGACGCCGGCCCACTTTTCGGCGGAGCTGGATTCCCATGTGTCGACTGCC
>JAJRBU010000009.1 GCA_028679315.1 Methanoregulaceae archaeon | reverse complement strand
CCGAGTTCGTGACCATGGATCCGCTTACGGCAACGACCCGGATAGGATTCATGTTCGGCGCAAGGCTTGAGCAGCTGAATCAGAGGGCCGCAGCATGCGCAATCATGAATGTCGTAGCCGGATTCTTCTGCATTTCGCGGGTCCTCAAGTCCTGTCTTCCCGAATGCCACAGGGAATGTTTCTCTGCTCTTCAGTGCGAGATTGGGGAGGCTCCCGTGTTCCTTATCGGGATGCAGTCGGCAGCAAGGGGAAAGTTTTCCCACGTGGTGAACGAACCGGATGCTGCTGATGTTCTTTTTATCATAGGTGATGGTCTCATCCATCAGGAGACCGGTAATCTCATTGAAAAATACAGGGGATTGAAACACATAATCCTCCTCTCACCATCCACAGGCGGGGTAAGTGCCCTCCTCGGATGCGAACACTGGTGCCCGTTTGGACAGGCATAAGGATACCATCATCTGGCATCAACAGTTTTCCATGCTTTTTGGCTCTTCCGGGGTGCGAATGAAGTCTGGGCGGGAACTTTTTGATCTCGCCCTGATGATAGGCCCTCCCCTTGCTGCCATGGGTGGCCGGATCCTTCTTGGATCCGACACACAGGCGACAGGCCCTATCCTGAAGTGGAATGAGGGGTATGGAGGTTTTTTAATACTCCGATCGTTCCCGTATCTGCTTCTTTCTTCTGAAAATTGGATGAATTGCCGGACTTTTCTCTGGGATAGCAGAAGCCTCGGTGTTGAGACAGAATCCCCTGAATCTTCTTGAAAGACTCAGAGACATACCCTTATACTTCATCATTCTGATAATTGTGGTACAGGAGATAGAATGGAGATATTGGCAAAGATGAAGGACAAAAGGACAATCCTCGTCGCAGCGATCCTTTTAGTTTTCTTTTTATTAGCACTATATATGAGGGCTTTGCCCCTGATCAACCTCGGGACTACGGATATCCTCAACATCGTGGGGAGTGATGATCCCCTCTATAACCTTCGGCAGATCGAGCAAATGGTTGCCAATTTCCCCGGCTACAGCTGGTTTGAGGCAATGACCCTCTTCCCCACAGGCCAGACGGTGCCATGGGGACCGTTGTTCACCACTATCTGTAGTTGCGTATGCCTTGTGGCGGGAGCGTCGACCCGTACCGAGATCATCCAGGTCTCGCTCTGGGTGCCTCCCCTTCTCGGAGCCCTGATGGTCCCTGTCATCTTTGTCCTCGTGAGAAAAATCTGGGACTGGAAAGCAGGCCTGCTCGCTGCAGCCCTGATCGCAGTTATCGGGGGACAGTTCTTCTTCAGGTCCCTGGCAGGGTATCTTGACCACCACATCGCCGAGGTTCTCTTCAGCACCATCTATTGCATAGCCTACCTCTATACCCTTGATATCTGCCGGAAAAGCCCCATCGACCTGAAACAATGGGACACTCTCAAAACACCGATCCTGGTCTCCTGCATTGCCGGTGTGGCCTATGTCCTTGGGTTCCTCACCATGCCGACGATGATCCTCTTTGCCTTCATCACTGCCCTTACCACCATTGTGCTCTTCATCCTCGAATTCTACCATAGGAGACATGGGGAATACATTGTCGTGATCAATACCGTGGTGTTCGGCATTGCCCTGCTCGTCTCCCTCTTCTTCCTGCCCTCCAGCGGATTTGCGCTCTATTACTACTCCCTTGGACACCCCATCTCTTACCTGCTTCTCATTGTGGGAACCATCATCCTCTATGCCCTCTCCAGGTTCCTGAAGGGAAAACCCTGGTATACCTATCCGGGCATCGTGATTGCCCTCTCCCTGGTAGGCATTCTGGTCATGGCGTTGGCGCTGCCGGCCCTTTACCAGACCTTCGTGGAAGGTCTGCAATCATTCTTCGGACTCAGTCCCTATACCGTGACCATCCAGGAAGCACGACCATGGACGCTCTCCGAGGCATGGGAGGTCTTCAACTTCGGCCTCCTGCTGATGATCGGGGGCATTATCGTCCTCCTGTATAAGAACGTGAAGGAATACCGGCCCGGACATATCTTCGTCCTCGTCTGGGCATTCTTTATTATCCTCGCAGCGTTCCGGGAGGTCCGGTACGAGTACTACCTGGCCGTGAACATTGCCACGCTCGGGGGAATCTGTATCGGGTATGTCCTTGAGCGTGCCTGGCCGGATATCATGATGCTGGGTAAAAAGACTGCGGTAAAAGAACCGGAACCAGAGCAAAAGGAAGTGAAGGGATCAGCGAAAAAGAAAAAGGCAGATAAGGTATCGCAGAAAGCAGCCAGGAAAGCTGTTTCGAAATCGAAGATCAACTATGCGAGTATCCTTCTTGCCGGGCTCGTCTGTGCGTGTGCCCTCTTCTTTGCGGTGACGTCAATCCAGCAGCAGTATGCGGTGGCATCATCCGGGGGAATCCGGATGAACCAGGACTGGAGGGAGTCCTTGGAATGGATGAACGCCAAGACTCCTGGAACTGGTGTCGATTATTATACCATTTATGAAAAAGACAACTTCACCTACCCCGCTACAGCCTACGGCGTCATGTCCTGGTGGGATTATGGACACATGATCACCTATCTCGCTAACCGCATCCCGAATGCAAACCCATTCCAGGCAGGAGTAGCTGGTCCGAATGGTTCAGCGACATTCTTTGTATCGGGGACGGAATCGGCTACAAACCTGGTAGCAGACAACCAGGGTACCCGCTACGTCGTGACCGATATCGAGATGGCGACCGGCAAGTTCTGGGCGATGGCGACCTGGTACAATGCTACTGAAAAGCAGACCCCGTATCAGCCGACATACTACATCCCCGATTCCACGAACCCTGGCACCTACCAGCCACTCACCGCCTATACGGACCAGTACTTCATGACGACAGTCTCCCGGCTTCACAACTTTGATGGTTCCTATACTCCCGCTGGAGAAGTCTACTATGTCGAATACACCACCTCAATCGGTGGCAGATCCGACCAGGCCGTGATCACCAAAGCTACGGTGATGGATGCCGAAGAGGCAAAGACTGCTGCAGCCCAGTATAATCAGCAGGCTCAACCCGGCACCGGAGCTGCCGTCATCAGCACGAATTTTATTCAGCCAACGACCGATCTCCCGGCACTCAGTCACTACCGGCTCGTTCATGAATCGCCGACCAATGTGTTTTCAGGGACCTCACCGGATGTGAAGTACGTGAAGACATTCGAGTACGTGCCAGGTGCCCGCATCAAAGGAGAGGGTGTTATTGAACTGCCGCTGGTTTCCAACACAGGGAGATCGTTTGTATATCGTCAGGAGAGCGTAAACGGCGAATTTGTAGTGCCCTATTCGACCGATGGAAATCCCTACGATGTGCGGGCGACAGGTAAGTATAAGATAACCGGAACAGGGCGGCAGATATCGGTATCAGAAGATGCGATCATGAGAGGACTCCCGATCACGTGAGCGATGACATCCCAGTGCTCGGCTATCTGCGGAGAGGAATTCACTGCCCACAATATGGCCATCTCCCGCGAGAACCGGGCACGCATCGAGAACGTCATCAACCGCCTCCCCGATTACGTCAAGCGCCATCCCCCTGAATCTGCACGTGTCGAAGATCTCGAACGGGTCCATGACCCCCGGCATATCCGGATGATAGAGGAGTACAGCTCGTACGGAAGTCTTCATTATATCGACATGGACACCTACGTTACCGAGAATTCCTACTCCACAGCTCTCCTCGCTGCCGGATCATCCATCAGGGCATGCAGCAGGGCACTTGACGGGGAACACTGCTTTGCTCTCATACGCCCGCCCGGGCACCATGCCGAACCTGACCGGGCAATGGGATTCTGCCTCTTCAACAATGCGGCAGTTGCCGCTGCGTGGGCGCTCGAAAAAGTCGACCGTGTCGCCATTATCGACTGGGACCTGCACCATGGGAATGGCACCCAGAAGATCTTTTACAGGAGCGACCGGGTTCTTTTCTGCTCTCTCCACCAGAGCAATGCATTCCCGGGAACAGGATGGATCGATGAGATCGGTGAGGGGAGGGGGCGGGGATTTACCCTGAATGCACCCCTGTTACCCGGCTGTACCATCGATGACTATGCCTGCGTGTTCGATGAGGTATTTGCCGAGGCCATCTCACACTTCTCTCCCGATCTCCTGATCATCTCTGCCGGTCAGGACCCGCTGTCAGATGATCCCATGGAAGGAATGCGGCTCTTCCCGCGTGATTTTGGAGTACTGGCCCGGATCCTGATGGAAGCACACCAGAACCCGCTTGCGCTCGTCCTGGAAGGAGGGTACGGCCCCTCCCTCGGAGAGGCGGTTGCTGCGGTATTCGATGCGCTGCATGGAAGGCCGGTAAAAATGCCCTTTGGTGATCCCCGTGAGAGCACGAGGAAGGTTGTCACCCACCTGAAGAAAGTGATGATATGAGGTCCGCAACACCTGATTTTGGATTGCAGCAGTCATCACGATTTATCACGCTTCTGATATGAAGACGATATTTCCCTTTGAGCAGATAGAAAATTTCTAAAAAGGATTGGAGGGTTTCCTGATTTTACCTGCCTTCACGGGTCCGTATACGGGCAGGGTTCACATGGGATACTTCGAATCCTGGAATGATGACCCGGACAACCGGGATCACGGTCCGTGTGAGGTCACAGACACAGACCCGCTCAGCGCAGGGTTGCAGTTCCTCGAGTACCAGCCGGATATCATCATCGATGTAAGGTGTGCTCAGATCCCCGATTGAAGAGAGTGGGATCTCCTCTGCATCGGCAAACCACTCCCTGTTGATCCGCTTCATCCGGTCATACCCTGCCCGCTCAACCAGGCTTTTCCGGCCAGGATTCTCCCTTCCCCCGGAAAGATACGAAGCCCGGCTCTGGGCTATCTCAGTAAGGGCCCGGAGTGCCGCGATCGCGGGATCGGGATGGGTCCCCGAACCCATCACAAGTTGTTCCGGGTCCTTTGTCACCGTGTCATCTGCTGCTGCTGCAACGGTCGGGATCCGTGTTCTCCCGGATAGCAGCCAGAGATGGATCTCGATCCCGCACGATTCCATCTTATCGCGGACATCCTTTGCCGGGCAAGGCTGGTCAAGGTCAAGCCGCCTCCCCATGCAACGGTGTGACTCTGCGACACTCATGTCGTCCCGCTCCATCACTTCGAGCATAGCATGCAGGATTGCCTCCTCCCTCACGTTCCCGCTGGCAAGACCGTTGGTATCGCTCTGGAAAAGGGGAAAGGTCATACCCTGCGTATCATACGGGTGGAAGACTGCGTTGCTTGGTACATATACCTCATCTCCCGAGAGCAGGTCCAGTGCGGGGCTCCAGTGCAGTTTCTCCCGCTCCTGCAGGTTCCGTGGCAGGATAAGATCTGCTGGATTGACAGTCCGGTGGATCGGCAGTTCTTCGTAGGCTGCATACTCCATCCGGTCCATCCGGTATTCGGCACTATATCGTTCTACCGCCTCCATCATCGCCGATACCTTTGCCTGGACTGGATCCTTGCCCTTTCCGGCATGGTAGCGGACGCCCCCCCGCGCTGCACGCGGGCGATACGCCGAAAAACAGGGGATGCCTATTCTGTCAGACGGGGTGATATCTTTCACTTCTTCGACCCCTATCACCTCCATCAGGGGGCTTACTGAAACGAATGTTTCAGCCGGGGATTTCACGCGGTGGGTTCCGTCCAGAAAGTGTTTTCTGACCCGTTGCAGCGTGTAGTTCATCATTCGTTATGGCACAGAAAATATCTTTATAGTATCCTTGTGCCTCACAGTAAGGTATGAACGCCGAAGAACTGGTGATCGGGATGCAGGTCCGCTATCCCCGGACCGGGACAAGCGGCAGGGTAACCCGGGTAGAGCAGCAGCATGGGGACCTGTTTGCCGAGCTTGACAGTACGGGCCTTCTGTATCAGATAGGGGAACTCGTGCCTGCAGCTTCGACTAAGGGGAAAGAGGAGAAGAAAAAGGAAAAGGATCTTGAGAGCATAAAAAAAGAGAGGGAATTATTATCAGAGGAGGCCTTCCGGGAAGCGCTCGCCCACTCCGACCAGAGCTGCGAGGGGGGCGGCTAATCATTGATCGGGATGGTGGTCAACTTGACCGATTCCACCCCTTTCTGGGACATCAGGCGTTCCGCAAGGGTCTTCAGGTCAGCCCCGTCTCCCCGTATGAGAATGATCTCAAGGCAGCGGTCGTGGGTCACATGGGAGTGAAGCGTTGCCTGGATTATCCCCATGAATTCGTGCTGTATGTCAGTCAGGGTTGAGAGGAGTCCCCGCTGGTCATGGTCATAGATCATGGTGATGACTCCCTGACGCTCCCCCTTGACATCAGACATCCACTTGTAGTAGGTGATGTAGCTCCTGATCGCATCCCGGATCCCTTCCGAACGAGAGGAATAGCCCCGGTAGTTGATGATCTCATCGAACCTGTCCAGAAGGTTCTTGGGTAGTGATATCCCGATCCTCGAGAGCTCTGTCTCAACCGTCATCAGAAATTACCTCGGATAAGGAGATCTGCACAGACCCCCCACTTAACCTTTCCGGCTCGTCATGAACGAAGTACAACGTTTTCATAAGAATCCCTGAAAAGGCCATCACCTTTCATACTCCCAAGATTAGGGTTATAATCCATCCGGCGATCCATGACCGGTTTGTATAAGTAGGTTCATTCAATATTGAATAAGGAGGTTTGATCGCATTTGCGTGATGTAACAATTCCAGGCGTTAATATCGGGGTCGTCG
>JAJRBU010000236.1 GCA_028679315.1 Methanoregulaceae archaeon | reverse complement strand
GAGTCGCAGTAGGTTAGAAACAGGAAAAATTTTCCAGAACACGATTGGATCCTGTCAGAAGTCTGAAGACCGGGGTTGACCCGGTTCAGGTTTTTTTCTTGTCGGTCTGATTCGTCTCTATGGTCTTTTCTATCTTCCTGATAGAGACACAGTTGATGACCGGGTCACCGCCGACCACATACCGTTTCATGACGAGCCCGAGAACCTCCACCACGTCTCCTTTTTCGATCTTCTGACCAGGAGATGTGAACATTTTCACAGAGATCTCGCCACTCCTGTCTGCGATAAGGTACTGGGGACGGTTCAGGAACTGGAAGTACACCCGCTCGACAACCCCCTCGATCCTGACAGGGTCACCAATCATGCCCGGATTGATCAGCTTGATCCGTACTGATCGGGCTTCCTTCTCATACATCGGGGTGAGGTCTGAATACTGTCTCTGGCTCATGTAGTTGAGCGCTGCCGGGATAACCAGGAGCAGGATCAGGGTTGGTATACCCCAGAGAAGAATCTGCCAGTTCCTGCTAAGGAAATAGGCAATCAATAAAAAAATGGTGAAGACCACGAACACCGCGATCGCGATGATCGAGATCTTCGGCCTTATTTTTCCGTTACTCATCAGTTCACGGAGGATTACTTCAGGGCAGCGATCTCTTTCCGGAAGGCAACCCAGTAGATCACACCGACGAAGAAGAGTGCTCCGACGATGTTACCTATCGTGACGATGATCATGTTGTTCATCCAGAAACCAACCCAGTTCAGGTTGGCATAACCAAGGTACTTGGATGCAGCAGCTGCCTGGACTTCGGAGAATCCTCCTGCGGTTCCTATACCGTTTGCAAAGATACCTGCGGAGATGAAGTATTGGTTGGCGATGGAGTGTTCGAATCCAGTGGAAACGAAGCACATGATCGGGAACCAGATCCCAAAGAACTTACCAATCAGGTCATCGGCGCATATGCCGAGCAGGATAGCCAGGTTGACGAGCCAGTTACAGCCGACACCCTTCAGGAATGCAGACCACATGGCTGCAGCTCCGACATACTGTACCTTGAAGGCCCCAATTGCAATTGCCCTCATACCGAATGCGGTCACGGTTCCGGCACCAGCAGCGTTCCATGCGCTCAACGGCCCATATGCCATGATGTAGGCATAGACGATCGAACCGATGAGGTTTCCAATATAAACCCAAATCCAGAGGTTGGCCACGGCAGCCCAGCTGACCTTGTGGATGAATGCTGCCATCGGGGCGAGCATTGCGTCACCTGTGAAAAGTTCTGCACCGGTAAGCACGGTAATAATAAGCCCAACAGGGAACACCGCTCCCAGAATCAGGGCGTTAAACCCTGCGCTGGCGGTTCCATAAGCTGCAAGGGGATCAGCTGCCACGATACCCGTGGTACAGATTGTGGCGAGGGCGCCACCCATGGCGATGTATGCCCCTGACATAAATCCACGGAGGACCATGTTCCAGGCAGGCAGCCCTACCTTGTATTTCCCAGCATCGCCGGCTTTGGCGACGATGGCGACTGGGGGATGAAATACCATTTTTTACACACCTCTCGAATGTCTACCTTAACCAATAACCCCAAACTCACTTTTCGTGTAGGGTTAAGATTAAAATCTTTTCTGGTGTTATTAATAACTTTCTAATTGTTTTTGTGTGACATTTCAGATTTTTAAGGGTTATTAAAGAAAACTGCAGGGGAAAAAAGGGATTAGGATAAAAATCTTTGTATAAATAGTTCTTGGTCCATGCAGATCAGACCGGTTTTTTCCGTCCGCTCGCATCACGGCTGTATTTTCCAAGTTCCGAGTCAATGAGCGTATTCCCTGCAAAAACGGGCCCATCGCGGCAAACCCTGCGCCCGTCCGGATCGATACAACAGGACCCGCAGACCCCGATGCCGCACTTCATGTACCTGTGAAGGCTGAAATAACTCCTTCCCGCCATCCCAACTGCATCAAGGGCAAGCAGTGCCGCTTGCATCATCTTTTCAGGGCCGCAGACACAAACCTGGTGGTAATCGGAGACCGGGATCTCTTTCAGAAGTCCCGTCACAGGCCCATGAAAGCCGGATGACCCGTCATCGGTTGCAACCAGGACCCGGGTCTTCCAGGCCAGTTCCGGGATAAAGAGCAGTTCATCAGCAGTTCTTGCACCGATGATGAGACAATCGACTACCCCCTCCATGACAAGCGGGCGGAGCGGTGCGGCACCGACCCCACCCGCAATGGCAAGGGTTCCTTCTATCAGAGGAAACCCGTTTCCAAATGGCCCCCTTATCCCGAGTATATCCCCGGGGTATTTCTGAAACAGTGCCCCCGTGGCATCCCCCACTCTCTGCACCGTGATGGCATCTGACCGTGAGAGCGCCATTGGTATCTCATCGATGCCCGGGACTGTCACCATCACGAACTGGCCCGGCCGGAATGAGAAGCCTGGTTCAAATGAAAATGTCTGGACAGTTGGGGTTTCCCGGGAGATCCCAGTGATCTGAACTGTCTGTAATGGCCTCTCAGCCATGGGCGCACCCCACAATGGTATGAGGCGGTATCCCATCATTGCTATAGAGTTCAGAGGCGATAGTCCGGAATATACCGGGGTCATCCTTTACTGCGGTCCCTACCTGGACAGCGGAAGCACCAGCCATCATCATCTCAACAACATCCCCAGCGGAGGATATTCCGCCGCAACCGATGATGGGGATTCGGCAGGATTCATACAGTTCGTACACACAGCGTACAGCAACAGGAAATATGGCCTTCCCGGAAAGCCCGCCATACCGGTTTCCAAGGACCGGGCGCTTCAGATCGGTCGAGATCCTCATCGCCTTCACCGTATTGATAGCAACAATGGCGGTAGCCCCGCCGCGTTCGGCTGCCTGCCCGATCAGGGTAATGTCAGTAACGTTTGGGGTGAGCTTCACCCAGGTGGGAATTCCAAGGCTGCTCACTGCACGCGTGCATGCTTCTACAAGTATCGGGTCGGTTCCGATCGCTGCCCCATATCCGGCAGCATGGGGACAGCTCAGGTTCAGTTCAATCGCTGCAGCGGTCCCTGCAAACCATGAGGCTACCATCCTGAACTCATCCGGATTGCCACCGTAGATGCTGAGAATCACTGGTTTCCCGGATAGAGGCTGTATCTCTCCGGCAAACTCGCGTGACGGGTTGGGGAGACCCATGGCGTTGAGCAGCCCCCCCTCAGTCTCAACAACACAGGGACCCGGGTGGCCCTCACAGGGATATGGCCCGATAGACTTCGTGACCACTCCCCCTGCACCAGATTCAAGCATGCGTGCAAGCGAAGATCCCGTGGTTCCAAGCACGCCAGCGGCAAGCATGAGATGGTTTGCAAGTGCCACTCCTCCAACCCTTACTGCACCGGGTGCTATTCTCACTGTCAAAGTTCGAAACTCCAGTACGAATATTATATTCAGGGCTCCCCAATATTGAGGATTATGACTAGGCTCGCAATCCTTGGCGTGGGGAGGATTGGAGGGGAGACAGCATTTCTCTCGACCGTGCTCGGGCTTGCGGATGAACTGGTGCTCTACGACACGGCAAAATCCCTTCTCGATGCCCAGATCCATGATCTCACCCATACCGGGATCGATATTGGAATAGAGACCGACTGGAACCAGGTAAAGGACGCCGATATCTGTGTTTTCTCTGCCGGGATCCCCCGCACCCCCAATATCAGGACACGGGCCGACCTGCTCTCCGCAAATCTGCCGGCGGCTAAGATCTGTACCCAGGCTCTCCGGAATTTTTCAGGAATACTGATCACGGTCACCAACCCGATGGATATCAATAATTATTATCTCTGCAAATCCAGCGGGCTGGATCCACGAAAGTGTATCGGGTTTGGTGGGAATCTTGACAGTGCCCGTTTCGGCCTGGCTCTCCGCAACCGAGGGATAGAGGGAAGACCCTGGGTGATCGGTGAACATGGAGAGCATCAGGTCCCCATCTTCTCGCGCCTCCCTGTTCAGGTTCAGGAATCGCTCAGGGAAGAGATCCTCGCAGGGCTTTGCACGGCGAGCATGGAAGTGATCAAGGGTAAAGGCGGGACCGTCTTTGGTCCGGCCTGGCACCTTGCCGAACTCATCAGGATGATTGTTCATGATAAAAGGGAGTGTATCAACTGTTCCTGTATTCTTGATGGAGAGTATGGATTCTCCCGCTGCTCTCTGGGAGTCCCTGCAACAATCGGCAGAGACGGCATCCTCTCGATAGAAGAATGGAACCTTGACCCCTGGGAAGCAGAGAAGATGAACAACGCCGGCACTTTTGTCATGGGGCTCTGCAGTTATCTCGGGATAGAGATACCCTCATGAGTACCGAGCCCCCTACCTCCTCCAGAATAACAATGATGGAGGGGGCCGCAAAAAACGCAGATGGGTGGTCTCTGGACATCATCCAGGTCGAATACACGACCGGCACTGAATGTCCTGTCATCCATATTTTCGGTCGGGATCGCGAAAAGAGAGCCCGCCATGTCCAGGTGACCGGATTCCGGCCTTACTTTTACGTTCCGCAACACCAGGCTGCAGCCGGATCGCTCCCGGTAAATGCCACCCCTGAAGAAGGGAAAACCTACAGGTCAATCAGAGGCGAACCCCTCAGCCGAATCTACACCGTGAGGCCTGGTGATGTGCGCGATATCAGAGAGCGCTTCACCCATTTTGAGGCAGATATTCCGTTTACCACCCGGTTCATGATCGATACAGGCCTTACCGGAGGGATTGAGATCCCTGCTGATACTGCAGACTGCAGGGAAATTTTGCCGTCAGATATCAGCAGCGATGCCCGGATCTGCATCCTCGATATCGAATGCGAGGATATTCGCGGCTTTCCGGAACCGGGACGGGATGCTGTCATCTGTATCACCTGCCACGATTCCTATGAGAATCGCTACACCAGCCTCATCTGGAGTCGAGGGAAGGGTGGATCTGATCTTTCTGTTCTTTCGAAGAAGGATGGTCTCAAGAATGGATGTTTCTGCCGGGATCGGCATGATATCAGGATATTTGCCAGCGAACGGGAGATGCTTGCAGGTCTGGTATCGTATCTAAAGGAGAACGATCCCGACATCCTGTCCGGCTGGAACTTCCTTGAATTTGATCTTCCTTACCTGGTGAAGCGCATGGAATCTCTTGGGATGGACCCTGCTGCCCTTGCGAGGCTTGGAGGTCAGACGGAACGGAACGCCCTCCGGGGCCGGGCGGTCTTTGATCTGCTCCAGGCATACCGGAAGATGCATGCGACCCAGCGGGAATCTTACCGGCTTGATGCAGTCGCGGAAGCAGAAATCGGAGAATCCAAGGTCCGCTATACCGGAACAATCAGCGATCTCTGGGAGAAAGACCCCTGCCTCCTCATCGAATACAACTTTAAGGATGTCGAACTCTGCGTTGCCATAAACAAAAAAAACCGGATCATCGAATTCTACCGGGAGATTGCACGGTATGTCGGCTGTCCGCTAGACCGGACCCTCAATTCATCCAGTGTCATCGATGTTTTCGTCCTCCGGAAAGCTTATGGTCGTTATGTTCTCCCCTCAAAAGGGTATGCTGCATCAGAGGAATTTGAAGGGGCAACGGTGTTTGAACCAAGCCGGGGAGTAAGAGAGAACGTTATCGTACTCGACCTCGCCTCGCTCTATCCCATGGCGATGATGACCATCAATGCCTCCCCGGAGACAAAGGACCCTGACGGTGAGCTGAAAGCCCCCAACGGCATCCGGTTCAGAAAAGCCCCGGACGGCCTTACCCGGAGCATCCTCTCTGACCTGCTGATAGAACGCGAAGAGAAGAAAAGAGTGCGGAACCGGTACCCTTTCGGGTCCGATGAGTACCTCCTTTATGATATCCAGCAGAATGTCCTGAAAGTGATCATGAATACCTATTACGGGGTGAGCGGGTATACGCGGTTCAGGCTGTACGACCGCGAGATCGGTGCAGCTATCACCTCGGTCGGGAGGGCGATCATCGAGCACACCCGTGGAGTGATCGAGTCGATGGGGTACCTTGTCATCTATGGCGATACCGATTCCTGCATGGTCCTTATTCCCCAAGGCTCTACTGAAAATACCATAGAGAAAGCAAGGGAGATTGAGCGGGAACTGAATGCGAGCTACTCCCGGTTTGCCAGGCAGGAACTGAATGCAGATACCCATTACTTCTCCATCAAGTTTGAGAAGATCTACCAGCGTTTTTTCCAGGCAGGCAAAAAGAAGCGATATGCAGGGCGCCTTGTCTGGAAGGAAGGCAAGACCGTTGATGAGATTGATGTGGTCGGATTCGAGATACGGCGGAGCGACTACCCCCAGATCACAAAAATCGTGCAGAAACGTGTCATGGATCTGATCCTGCACGGTGAAGATTACGAATCTATCAAAAAGTACCTTGGCGATGTGATCAGGAACTATCGCGCAGGAAGGTACTCGCTTGACGAGATAGGAATCCCGGGAGGTATTGGCAAGGACCTGCTCGATTACCAGACCGATGATGCCCATATACGGGGGGCAAAATATGCCAACGAGCACCTGGGCATGGAGTTTGCCAAGGGAAGCAAGCCAAAGAGGGTTTACATCAGGAATGTAACAGGGAAGTACAGAAAAACTAATGTACTCTGTTTTGAATATGGCGATCAGGTCCCCGTAGAATTCCAGGTTGACTGGGAGCTGATGCTTGAAAAGACCCTACAGCAGCCGATATCCCGGATCATCGAGGCACTCGGGTGGTCATGGACCGATATCGATCCTTCCCGGACAACCCTCTCCATGTGGGGTATTGGCTGATGATGATGCCTGATATGAAGGGAGAACCGGGACACCGCTTTTCGATCCCTCTTCAGGTTATTCATGCTCACGGATATACCGGACACCTTCCGGCTCATGGTAATCGGTCTTGATCACAATGGTTCCCGAGACCCTGTTGAAGAGCCGGAGTTTCTTGCCCGGCATCCCGAACCATCCGATCAGGCAGTCAAACGGCAGGAGAAACGATTTTCCGAAGCTCTCGATGAATGCTGCCGGAAACCTGGCAGCTTTCCCGGATCGGTCGGTAACCTTCAGATTCATCACCATCTTTCCGATAGACTGACCGGTATACCCCTCCATAATTGTCCAGTAGAGAAGAAACCCCGTGCTCCTTATCAGGAAATCAAACGGATCCCAGGAAAAGATCCCACGGAAGAAATGAAATGGATTGGAGAAGATATTCAGAACAAGACTGACAAGGATAAAATCGATCAGCCATGCCCAGAACCTCGAGTCCCACCTGGCGAGGTGGAGGGTTGCAATCTCATCATAGTCATCTTCCATATCAGTTCCTCCTTGTATACCATCAGCCGTTTTTTTTAATAATACTCGCCTTCGGTTCACGAGACACTGTCATTCATTCCTGGAAGATGAATGGGTATTTACGGGACACTACTGATGCCATGCCTTAGGGATATACCTCTCAATTGTTCGGGGACTTCGGAAATGAAAGGCTGCGCTGCTTGGGCAAATGGAAATAAATTCCCGTGACGACCAGAATAATAGAGGAGTACCTGGCAGGAATGAACATCCAGAATATCCCCCGGATTCTGATCGCCGGGACCCACAGCGGATGCGGGAAGACGACCGTTGCAAGGGGGCTGATGCAGGCCTTCCGGAAGAGAGGATTTCGTGTCCAGCCGTTCAAGGTTGGTCCTGATTTTATCGATCCTACCTACCATGCGGCAATCACCGGCAGGATCTCCCGTAACCTCGATCCTTTCATGATGGGAGAGCAGGGGGTGAGGAGGACGTTTCTGGAGGCCTGCAAAGGTGCCGATATCGCCTTTATCGAAGGGGTGATGGGGTTGTATGATGGGCTTGATGGCACTGACACTGCAAGCACCGCTCATGTCATGCGCATCATTGGGGCGCCTGCTGTTCTGGTGGTTGACGTAAAAGGGATGTCACGGAGCGCGCATGCCATCATCGAAGGATTCCGATCGTTTGATCGAGGACTTGATATCAGGGGGGTAATCTTCAACCGCATTGGAAGCCCCCGGCACCGGACTATGATAGAGCGGGATCTCACTATACCCTCATTTGGATGGATCCCGCGGGATCCCGGTCTCACCATAGAGAGTCGTCACCTCGGTCTGAAAATGGCATTTGAGCTGGACGAAGAACCCTGTTCTCTCAACCTTGTCGGTGAGTCCTGCAATATCGATGGAATTCTATCAGCTGCATCATCAGCACCACCCCTCTCTGCCGATCTCCCGGACCGGGAATGTCAGCGAGCAAGGGTCCGCATCGCCATAGCACAGGATGCCGCATTCTGCTTTTACTATCAGGATAACCTTGATGCATTACGCTCTGCAGGGGCAGAGCTGGTTCCATTCTCCCCGATCAGAGATCCGCTGCCCGATGCTGATGCCTATTATTTCGGCGGAGGCTATCCCGAACTCCATGCCATGCCCCTCTCCACATCACCGTGCCGGGATATGCTGAAAGGTGCCGCTGAGAGCGGAATACCGGTCTATGGAGAATGTGGAGGATTTTTATATCTTTCAGACTCTCTTAATGTCGAAGGACGTGAGTATCCCATGGCAGGGATCCTTCCCGGAAGGGCAGAGATGACCGGCCGGATCCAGGCGCTCGGGTATTCTGACGGGATTTTTACAAGCGGCCCGCTCATGTCGGTTTCCGGCAGTCCGGTCCGCGGACATGAATTTCATTATTCTCTTATCGAGACTTCTGGAGATGCACGTTTTTGTGTCCGGCTCACCAGAGGAAAAGGTATCATCGATGGTAAGGATGGACTCTTCTGCAACGAAACCATCGGTGTCTATACCCATTCATACTTTTCCGGCCGGTTTGCTGCTGCAATGGTAGATGCCGCAGTCCGGTGCAGGAGAACCTGAAAAATCACCGGACTTATACCGCAGTAGAGATAGTGTTCACTGCGAGGGGCCACTTTTCACAAAGTCATAAAGTGAGATCAACACATACCAGCATTTCAGGAACATATATGCAAAAGATGAGGAGTGATGAGGTCAAGCACGGGTATCACCGTGCACCAAACCGTGCGCTGCTCCGGTCGCTTGGCGTCACAGAAGAGGAGTTTGACAGGCCGTTTATCGGGATAGCCAATGCATGGAATGATATTGTGCCCGGGCATGTCCATCTGCGCTCCCTTGCCGTCAAGGTCAGGGAAGGGATCACTGCGGCGGGGGGGGTTCCTTTTGAATTTGGTGTCATAGGGATCTGTGACGGTATTGCGATGGGACACGAAGGGATGAGGTATTCTCTCCCATCGCGGGAGAATATTGCCGACTCAATAGAACTTATGGCTGAAGCCCACCGGTTTGATGGCATGGTCATGGTCGGCACCTGCGACAAGATTGTCCCCGGCATGCTGATGGCAGCGGCACGGATCAATATCCCCTCGATTCTCCTTACCGGGGGTCCAATGCTTCCTGGCTATGATGAAGGAAAGGAACTCTCTCTCATCGATGTATTTGAAGGTGTGGGAAAGGTTGCTGCCGGGACCATGGGTGAAGAACAGCTCTGCACGCTTGAATGTTGTGCAATGCCAGGGTGTGGCAGCTGCCAGGGGCTTTACACGGCAAATACCATGGCCTGCATGACAGAAGCAATGGGCATGTCGCTCCCGGGTTGTGCTGCCTCCCCGGCCGTTGATGCTGAAAAATTACGTATAGCCCGGAAGACCGGTGAACGTGCAGTCGGCCTTGTAAAGGAGGGTGTCAATCCCCGAGATATCATCACTGCTCCAAGCCTCGAGAATGCGATCAGGGTGGACATGGCGCTTGGAGGAAGCACCAACACAGTATTGCACCTGATGGCAATTGCCAGTGAAGCAGAGGTATCCCTTGACATAGATGCATTTAACCGCATAGGATGCAGGATTCCCCACCTGTGCCATATGCAGCCATCAGGGCCCCATTCGGTCCTTGCCCTGCACCGTTCTGGGGGGATACCGGCAGTACTCAGAGTCCTCCTGCGCGAGCTTGACGATTCACCGACTGTATCAGGGAAATCAATCGTGGAGATCGCAAACGAGGCCAGGAACCCGGCGGAGTCGATAATCCAGCCGATTGAGAGCCCGGTGAACCCTGCCGGAGGACTCCGGATTCTCAAGGGAACCCTCGCCCCCGACGGGGCTGTCGTGAAATCTGCCGCGGTCAACCATGAGATGTGGCACCACCAGGGCCCGGCGCGGGTCTTTGACAGCGAGAGAGAGGCGATGGACGCGATCCTCTCCCGCCACGTAAAGGAAGGTGACGTGGTCGTAATCCGGTACGAAGGGCCACGCGGAGCTCCAGGAATGCCGGAGATGCTCTCGCCTACATCAGCCCTTATGGGACTGGGGTATTCCCATGTCGCCCTCGTAACCGATGGAAGGTTTTCCGGAGGGACCCGGGGTCCCTGCATCGGCCATGTTTCACCGGAAGCAGCGGTGGGAGGTCCCATCGGCCTCATTCATGATGGGGATATCATTGAGATTGATATACGGGAACGGAGGATTGACCTCCTGTTATCGAAGGCTGAACTGAAACGACGCAGGGCGTTCTTTGCCCCGAAGCAAAAGCAACTGAAAGGGATTCTTGCCCGTTATGCCAGGATGGTAGGGCAGGCTGATAAAGGAGCCGTTCTCGAAAGGATCAAATAACTCATTCTCGTAGTATTTGTCTTTGGTCCACCTGTCAATCGCATGATCCTCGGTTTCAATGGATCTCCTTTCCTCTTTACCTCCTTTAAATATCCTCCTGTTCATAATTCCTTCTTGGGATCTTCCTCTCTCCCCGCAACAGGTTTCCCTGTCCACTGCTGTTTCATGGATCCGCTCTCATATTTCTCGTTAAGTAAAATTTTACCCTCGCAGTTTTCCTTGAATAGCCCCCACCTCCGCTCTCTCTTTTCGGGGGATCTGCCTGCCCTGCACTCCCCTCTCTTATCGGATCTCCCTCTCCATCTGCTCCTTTCGACAACTATTTACTGGCTCTGACTGCCATACATTTACTACGGACTATGGTAGAGAATTCATTTTATACCGAGGTCACCTGTTGCCATTGCGAAGGGCTCGGGTGCATTTATTGCGATAAGAAAGGGCACGTGATGGTGAAAGACCCTGCGAAGAAGTGCCGCCATTGCGAAGGAGAGGGCTGCATCTACTGCGGGTATACCGGATGGGCCGGCCTGAAAGGGAAATACGATTGAA
>JAJRBU010000096.1 GCA_028679315.1 Methanoregulaceae archaeon | reverse complement strand
CCAATCTCTGTGAAACGGCCCTGTCGTGGGGCCAATCCACGATGCTCAGCGAAGTGGACGTTCTGATCCATGCAGCGGCTTGCCTCGATTATTTTGGGAATCGCAGGCGCCTGGATCGAGTCAACGTCCAGGGAACGAGGAATATGCTGGAGGCTTTCGTCGGATCCCCCCGTATTAAAAAAATTATTTTCTTGAGCAGCATAGAGGCCATGGGCCCTGTCGCCGAAGGCGATATTCCGGCGGATGAAGCGGCTCGATGCGCCCCCATCAGCCCATATGGAGTTTCAAAGCTTCAGGCTGAAAAGATCGTAGAGCAATTCGGAGAAAGCCGGTCCATTCCTTTTGTGATCCTTCGCCTCGGCAATGTGTACGGACCCGGTGGTTCGGATTTCGTCCTTCCCGTCGCAGCATCGTTGAAAGAGGGGCGGCAAAGCACTCTGAGGAGATACTTATCGGCCTATCAGGATCGCTACATCCATCCCGTCTTCATCACGGATGCTTCAAAAGGGATCATCCGGGCGATGGATGCACCCGCGGCAAAGGGGATCTATATTCTGGCCGGTGAAGAATATCTGAGAATGGGGGAGCTCTTTCATCGAGTGGCCGGACAGGTAAGCGCGGATTTCCACATTCAGGAAAACGCTTCTTTTTCCCGTCATTCCTTACGGCTCCGCAATGGCTTGAGGCGTTTGCTGAACCGGGCGGATCTGCTTTCCTATTTCACCGCCTCCTGCGATGCCAGAATCCACAGGGCTTATTCCATCGCCAAGATCCGGCGGGAACTTGATTTCGTACCGGAAGTCTCCATGGAGGAAGGGATCTCGAAGACCTTGGCGTGGGCGAGGGATACCGCCCGGATCGGAGGCAGAAATTGAAAATCGTTTTGATCAATACTCCATCCAGTCAGCAGCCTGTGGCGAGAGACATGGCAGGCGGGCTCGGTTACGATGGCGGACAGACCATCGTCCTGCCGCCCCTGGATCTGGCCTACATGGCGGCGACGCTGCTCCGGAAGGGCCATCCCGTGCGCATCATCGATGCGGATACCGAACGACGCTCGCCGGCGAGCATCTACTCGTCGATCCAGAAAGAACAACCGGACGTGGTGATCGCTACGGTGTCTCTTGTCACCCTGCACGGCGACTGCTCATTCGCCCGGAACCTGCGCCAATACGGATCGCACAGGGTCATTCTGAAGACGGGCATTACGTACCCTGACCTGCTGAAAGAAATGCTTGAAAAAAGCGAGGCCGACTTCTGCATCATCGGTGAATGCGATCTTGCCATCAATGACATTCTGACGGCAAAGGATCGGAAGGGAACCGCCTGGATGGAGATGGGGGCGTTGAGGCTTGGCGAGAAGAGCATCGTTGAGAATTTGGACCAATTACCCCTTCCTGCCAGGCAGCTGCTGCCCAATGAAAAATACCGGTATATTCTGCTCGGAGAGCCTGTCACCACGATGCAGACCAGCCGCGGCTGCCCCTACCCCTGTGCGTTCTATTGCGCCTATCCGCTCGTACAGGGAAAGAAGTGGCGCGCGCGAAGTCCGGAGCACGTTCTTGCTGAAATAGAGGATATCGTCAAGAATCACGGAATCCGGAAAATCCTTTTTCGCGATGCGACATTCACCCTCGACAGGGAACGAACGCAGACGATCTGCGAGAGGATCGTGAACGGCAGGTACTCCATCAACTGGTGGTGTGAAACGCGGGTGGATCGACTGGATTATGCGCTCATGGAGAAAATGAAGCAGGCAGGTTGCCTGGGCATGAATATCGGGGTCGAAACCGGTGACGAAGACATCATGCAACGCCATGCGAAGATCGGCCTGACACTGGAGAAGCTGAAGGGCATCAGCAGCGATGCCAGCCAATTGGGTATGCGATTGCACTTTCTGCTGATGATCGGACTGCCCCACGAAACAAAAGAATCGATCTATCGAACCTACAAGCTGATTGGCGACCTCAAGCCGTCGTCGTTCGGCGTTTCCGTTGTTACACCGTACCCGGGCACGGAGCTTTATGATCAGGCCCTGGAACGGGGATGGCTTGAAATAAAAGACTGGGAAAGCTATGGCGGCCATCATGCCGTCATGCGTACGGATCACCTGTCCACGGGGGAGTTGCTAGCAGCACAAAGAATGCTGAACCAGAAATATATCTTGCTCAATAAGGGCCGGATCGGCGAAGCGGTCTCAAAACTATTAGATCGCAGATTCCGAAAATGGGCATCGATCAAGCATTGAAGTCCGCTCATCCGGTTAGAGGGCAATGGGAGAATCGAAGAAGATGTCGCAGACCGATCTTTCGGTGATCATTCCGACCTACAACAGAAAGCACGATCTTCTGCGGTGTTTGAGTCACTTCCAGGATCAGTCAACGGAAGCCCGATACGAGGTGCTTGTCGTCGATGACGGCTCCGACGATGGCACGGAGAGCCTTATCCTGGAGCAACGGAAATCCTTTCGATTTCCCCTCTCGTATCACAAAAACCGGGGGAAAGGACCCGCTGCAGCCCGGAATTTCGGAATCGACATAGCCCAGGGGGAAATCATTCTTTTCATCGGCGATGATATCTTCAGGGGATCCAGCAGATGTCTCGATTACCACGTGAAAGGACACCAAGGCGAATACCCCGAACCGGAGCATGCTTTGCTTGGGTATACGACATGGTCCCCGGATCTTCCGATATCACCTTACATGCGCTGGCTGGAAGGGGGTGGGCCGCAATTCAACTATCTCGGACTTGAACGGGGTCATTTGACGGATTTCTGGCATTTTTACACCTGCAACATTTCTTTAAAACGATCGTTTATCGGCGGCGACCGCTTCGACGAACGCTTCCCTTACGCGGCCTTTGAAGATGTAGAATTCGGGTACCGACTGCAGATGCGTGGTCTTAAACTGGTCTTTTTGAACGAAGCCATTGCTCACCATCACCACCTGACCACCCTGGCAAGCAGCCGCCAGAGAGCTTATCTTGCCGGCAAATCGGCGGCGGTACTGGAACGTATCCACCCTGGCCTGCTTGAACGGACAGTCAAAAGAGAGCGGACGGTCAAAAGGAGGATCATGCACCTGCTTTACCGCCTTACACTGAACCCCCTTACCATTCCCGGCTGGCAACTGCTGGCCAGATTGTCCGAAAACCGTTTTGTGTTCAAGCCTGCTTTCAGCTGCGTGTACGACTATCACTATCAAAGAGGCTACAAGGACCAGGCGAGTTCACGTGAGCGTCCCCTCTAGGCGGCTCACCCTTCGATCGAAATGATGAATATCTCAGATCAGGGTTCTGCAAGAATCATTGTCGTCAACTGGAACGGGAAGCGCTTTCTCGATGACTGCCTGACCGCACTCGAGAGACAGACTTATCCAAACTTCGATGTCACCCTGGTGGATAACGGCTCCACGGATGGCTCCGTAGAGTTCGTCCGAGAACGTTTCCCTCGTGTTCACGTCATCAGCCTCCCGGACAATGCAGGATTTTCCAAGGCGAACAACCACGCCATCACCCTGGCATTAAACGACGGGGTACCGTACATTGCCCTTCTCAACAACGACACGAAAGTTGATGAACGATGGCTCGAGCATCTGGTCCGGGTCATGGAATCCGGAAAGGACATCGGAATCTGCGCGTCCAAGATGTTGCGGATGGAGGCCCCCCACATCCTCGATTCGGCGGGGCACATTTTCAAATGGGGGAGAATCTTCGAGCGGGGTCATGGAGAGGTGGATGCCCATCAGTATGATGATCAGCTCGACATCGTCGGTGCGTGCGCAGGCGCCTGCCTGTACAGAAGGGAAATGCTGGAAGAGATCGGGTTGTTTGACGAACGGTACGGCTCCTACTACGAGGATGCGGAATTGTCGTG
>JAJRBU010000158.1 GCA_028679315.1 Methanoregulaceae archaeon | reverse complement strand
TATTATCCCCTATCTCGAAGGCCCGGACACTTCCGATGATCCGTACACTGGCCTGGCATATGTCGGGATGGCAGAGCGTGGTGAATGCTATCTCCACCACTTTTACTCCCTTGACTTCCTCGCCATCGCGGAATATCAGCACATCATACTCGCCATCGGAGAGTCCCAGGTTCAGTTCCTTGTAGGCACGGGCTGTCGGATTATACCCTCCGTTCGGGCCGGGAATGCCGTCCACAAGCCCGATCGCCTTTAATGCTTGCATCTGGTTCCGGACCGTTCCCGGATTCCTCCTGATGACATCGGCGATTTCTTCACCCTTGATCGGGTGCGAGTGCTGGTGGTAGAGGGTGATGAGCGTTATAAGGATATCCTTCTGGATGAGGGATAAATCCATAATGGTTTATCATCTGATTTCGCATATATAGATTGGGTTGAAAATCCGGTGGAGTTCGAGAAAATACCGACAGTGCCGACCGCTGATGAGATCCTCGACCGGAGTTTCCGGAGAGCTGCATCAAAGATGCGGCTCAAGAGGAACAAAGACCGGGCAAACGAGGAATTTGTCCGGGCGGTGAGCAACGGAATTCATGACCGGCTCGTCCAGATCATCCGTTCATTTCCTGATCTCAACGAAGTCCCCCCCTTTTACCGCGATATTGTTGATATCATGTGGGGGATGGACAGGGTCAAAAAGTCGCTCGGGGCAGTTGGCTGGGCTGCACGATGGGCACGGAACCATGGACCAGGCCTTGCCTACCAGACACGGAAGGCTGAAACTCCCTCTGTAATCCGGAAGCGGACGGTTGCACGCCTCTCCTCAGTCGTTCACCAGATCGATGATGAACTTCGTTTTCTGAACGATATGAGGAATGTGCTGCGGAAACTCCCGCATGTGTCTGATGAATTCACCGTTGTGGTGGCAGGGTACCCGAATGTGGGGAAATCATCGTTCATCCGCATGGTCTCCTCTGCAACTCCTGAAGTCGCCTCCTATCCGTTCACGACAAAAGGAATTATCGTAGGACACCGGTATGCCGGGTCAGATAGGATGCAGTTTATCGATACTCCCGGATTGCTCGATCGCCCGGCCCCTGAACGGAATGTTATTGAGCGCCAGGCACTTACTGCAATAATAAACCTTGCCGATGTCGTGCTCTGTATGCTCGATGTCAGTGAGCATTGCGGGTACCCCATTGAGGAGCAGGTGAGACTCGTTCACGAGATAGAACAGATGGTGAGTGTCCCTGTCATCACGGTGGTGAACAAATCGGACCTTGTCTATTTTGACGGCTATCTCAATATGTCCACGGAGACAGGAGAGGGCATCGATGAGGTGCTCGATACCCTGATCAATGTAAGGAAGCGATCAGAGAAGCAGGGCGAGACCATACCCTGCTAAAAATCCAAGGATAGCTCCCCCGTTGATAGGAGGGAGGCCTGCCTGGGGCTTTCCTTTCTGGACCACCAGAAGGAGGAGCGAGAGGCCTATCACCGATCCGATTATCGCTCCGATGGAGGGTAGGGTGATGAATCCGATCCTTTCCATATCCAGAAAGACGTTGGCAGATACCACGAGAATGGAGGGCATGATCAGGTCCCCCATACCGATGATGTAGGCGGCACGCTCCCCCTCCCCGATGGTGCTGATCCCCTCGTTCCGGTAACTGTATCCTCTCTTCTTCGGGACGATGAAGAGGATGGGGGATTTCATGTCCACTACTCCCTCGGCGAGCGTGATCATGTGCCTGGTCTTGTATACCGATATAGCATCGTAGACCATCAGGATAACGAGGAGGATAATCACCGGCACAATCGTGAGGGAGATCCCAAAGATCGAGGCCGCACCGGCTGCGATCAGGATCCCGAGGATATCGATGACGTACCATTCAGGGTAGATATAGAGTAGCAACGTTGCAGCAGCCGAAAGTATCAGCGATATGAGGAGGGTTATCGCGGTGAGCCCGAGGAAGTATCCCGCGATCCCGGCGAAAATATAGATAAATGTAAAAAATATTGAGAGTCCGATGATTGCTCCAATCAGCTTCTTCCACCGGAATCGTAATAAAAGGAGGAGAAATCCGGTAAAAACGAGGAGGATGATGATGAAGATGAACGGGTTGGCAACTGATTCCGGGTCCTCAAATGCGGTGATCCCGGCACTCTGCATCGGAAGCGACAGGAGGAGGGCAGCAAGCTCAACGATCACGAGCATAGCCGGAATGGTGAGAAGGGGAAGAAGCCGGGCTTTTTCCATTATAAGACCCCGGTATCCTCAGGTAACTTAATTACCCGGCCTTCATCAAGTAAAAGCATGGATATACGTGAGTATCTGGGGGATATAATACTCATCATCATTCTCTGTGCATCGACGTATCTATCCCTTGTAACCATCAGGGCACCACCGGCACTCGTCGCGTATGGGCTCCTGATCGTCCTCTCGATCGCCGGGCTCTTCCTGATCGTCCACCATAAAATCCGCACAGTTGAGCAGAACATCACCAACCGCGAGCGCATGATCAGGGTCAGCCTGGAAGAGATCTCGGCAAAGATGGCCCAGCGGTACGAGAGCAGCATCGGCCGGATCGAAGAGACCGTCGCAGAAGTCGCTAAACGGGTATACCGTTAGTCAAAGCCCCGGAGGCCTGAGCGTCGTATGGGAGTTGCGTTACGGGATATCATTGCCGAATACAAGACGCCGGTTGCCTGGGAGGCCCTTGCGGGTATCGCGGCCATCGATGCCCATAACGCATTGTACCAGTTCCTGAGCATCATCAGGCAGCCGGACGGGACCCCGCTCATGGACCAGAGAGGCCGGGTCACCTCGCACCTCTCGGGAATTCTCTTTCGTACCTCGAATTTCATTGAGAAAGGAATCCGCCCGGTCTATGTTTTCGACGGGACACCCCCGGCGTTCAAGCAGGATACGATCGACCAGCGGCGGACCGCCAGGAGAGAGGCACAGGCCAGGTGGGAGGATGCCCTCGAGAAGGGTGAGGTCGCTGAAGCATACAAGCAGGCCCGCTCTGCATCAAGGGTCGACGAACAGATTATCTCGACGGCGAAGAGCCTTCTTTCCCTCCTCGGTATTCCGATTGTGGACGCCCCAAGTGAGGGGGAGGCACAGGCCGCAGCGATGGTCTGTCGTGGGGAAGCACGGTATGTCGTCTCGCAGGATTATGATACCCTGCTCTTTGGAGCACCCCTCCTTGTCCGGAATCTCACGGTGAGCGGAAAGCGGAAACTTCATGGGAGGACGATCTCCGTATTCCCCGAGCGGATTGTCCTCTCAGATCTTCTCAAAGGCCTCGAACTGACGAGGGACGACCTTATCCGAATCGGGATTCTGATCGGCACCGATTTCAATCCCGGGATCAAGGGAATTGGCGCAAAGACTGCCCTGAAGATCATCAGGAAGGGTGAATTTGATACCACACTCGAAGAAAAGCTCCCCGGTATCGACAGGGAGGCAGTATTCGATTTCTTCCGGCAGCCGCCCGTGACAGGAGAATACACCCTGTCGTGGGGCGAACCTGATTTTAACGGCATTATGAAGATGCTCTGCGATGAATACGATTTTGCTCCCGACAGGGTGGAGAAGGCAGTTGGCGGGATGCAGGTCCAAAAAGGCCAAAAGACGCTCGATGCATGGTTTTGAGAGAAATATCACTCCACCAGCAGAACAATCCCTGAGATACTATTTGTGTTCTTCACTGTTCTGATGAGAATTGCGAGGAAGGTGCCATATTTCGTGCTTCTTGAGATCGCACTACCAGTTCCTGATTGGTACCGGGCCGGAGATTGCCCGGAAAGATGCGGATGGATTAGGATAGGGGATTCCCGTGTCCGGATTACCCCGCCGTGTCCGGGGAACTCACCCAAGCTCTTTCCAGACAAAGATGAACCGCTGGATGGCAGTGATGTGGCCTACGAGGCCAAAAATGACAAGGAGCCAGCCAAGGAACGGGAGTCCGTATACCCCGGCAGGATATATGATGTTCAGTATACCGGCGATGATCAGGAGGAGGAGGCGATCAGCCCTGCCGAGCATTCCCCCGTAGTACCTGCCGACCCCCACCGCCTGTGCCTGGGTTCCAAGGTAGGAGACCATGAGTACCCCCGTCAGGGCAAATACCCCGATCGGCCAGGGGGCAAATCCACCGGCAAAAATCCCAGTGATGATGAAGATATCGGCATAGCGGTCGATAACATGGTCAAGGAAATCCCCCTTCTTGCCATGGATATTCAATGCCCGTGCCACTGCCCCGTCCATCGAGTCAAATGCGGCGTTGCACATGATGAAGAAGGTCCCGAGCACCACTTCCCCGAAATAAAATGAGATACCGGCAAAAAGAGCAACAAAAAAGGCTGCAATGGTGAAATGGTTGGGAGTTATCCCGATCTTTATTGCGATATCGACAAAAGGCTGGTAGATCCATTTCAGGTGTGGCCGGAGGGAATCAAGGGTCATTCTATCTGTCCGATATAGGGTGACCAGTCAATTGTGCCAAACGAGGCAGGGATCTCTCCCTTTGCAAACTGGTCGGTAATCATCGAGCATTCCGTGATACTCTTATCTGTTGTATCGAGTTCATAAACCTGTTCCGGTGAGAACAAATCAACGGTCTCGATAAGGATAACATCGAGCGCTTCGGCGAGGGCATTTTCCCTGATCTTCTTGTCCGTGTATCCCCTTCGTTGCAGCCGCTCTATCAGGATATCCGGCCTGCACCGCAGGATCACGATCCGGTCGCAGGGCAGAAGATGGGCAAGGTGACCTTCTACGAAACCGTCAACAGGAACAAATTCCGCGGCCCATCGCTCCTCATCGATGACCCGGGTATCCCGCTCCTCGTCCACTTCGATGATATACCGGGAGATCGAATCGGAGAGGTGCAGGACAGGAGAACCCATCTGTGCAAGCGCTTCAGCCACTGAACTCTTCCCAGTACCAGGGGTCCCGGTAATTCCGCACATCATGGGAGGTCCGGCCCCTTGCTGCTACGATCGGTATCCGCCTCCCTTATCGCCCGTATCTCTTTCAGGAAGAGGTCGTTCTCCCATTCATCCCCGATACTTACCCGGATAAAATGATCGGGAAGTCCGGGAAAACTGGCACAGGACCTGACGATAATTCCCCGCAGGGCAAGTTCCCTGACCATGGCATCCCCGGTCCATGGGGAGACATCGACCATGATAAAGTTAGCATCCGAAGGTGCGGCGGTAAAGGCACACTCGCACAACAGCCTCTCCCTCCATCTCCTGACATGGGTCACGTACCGCTTCATGGCCTCGCTGTCACCAAGAGCTCCGATAGCTGCCTGGGCAGATACCGAATTGAGGGTAAAGGGAGTTGAAGCCCGCCGGTAATAGGGCAGGACCCATGCAGGTACGAAGGCATATCCAATACGGGCTCCCGCAAGTGCATATGCCTTGGACATGGTTCGCCCGATGACGAGGTTTTCATATGTATTCATCAACGGCAGGTAATCGATATCGCTGAACTCAACATAGGCATTGTCGAGAAAGAGAATACCGTCAATCCCGGCAAGGATCTCATCGATGACCCCCGGAGGAGTGACCGTCCCGGTCGGATTGTTGGGCGAACAGAGAAACGAGATCTTCGCATCTTGTGCCGCATCGATAAAGACCGCGGGATCAACAGAGTAATCCTCTTTTCTCTGAACGGAGAAGACCTTGGCCGACTGGGCTCGTGCTGCGATCCCGTAAAAGGAGAACGTCGGTGTGGCAACCGCTACCTTGTCTCCCGGGTTGACAAGGATCCGTATCAGGGTCTCTATCACACCGTCCATTCCTACGCCAGTGACGAACTGATAGGACCCGTAGGTCTGCCGGAGACGCTGCAGGAGGAGTTCCATGCTCTCATCAGGATACCGGTTCGCTTCCTTCAGGGCAGCACATCCGAGAGCGATGGCACCGGGAGAGGGAGGTGAGGGATTTTCGTTGCTCGCAAGCCTGGCAATCCGGCTGATACCCCGTTCCCGGGCAATATCGCCAGCTTTTCCGGCAAAGATGTAGCCTCCCGAACGGAAGCAGCCCCTTACCAGACGAGTATACCGTTCATTCCCCTGTTCCCGGGCTTCCATACCTGATTCTCCAGTCGTATTACAGGTAACTCCTGAAAGAAGATAAACTACAGTGCCAGCCGCTATCAGAAAAAGGATTGGCGGGGATTTACCCCCCGGTGTTACTGCTGTATCCCGGCCATAGCTGCATTGATTACTGCTGCGGCCTGGTCAATCTCGTCGTTTGTGATGACAAGCGGCGGGACAAGCCGGAGATTTCCATCGGCCGCACAGTTGACAAGGACCCCGTTTTCGGCACACCTCTTCTGCACGGCGGGACAGTCATTCCCGACATGGAACCCGATCATAAGCCCCCGTACCCGTGGCTTGTGGACAGAGAGGAGGCTGGCAAACCGCTTTCCCTTTGCCGGGACGTCAGGGAGGACCTGCTCGATCACTCCGATCGTTGCCCTGGCAGCTGCACATGCCAGCGGACCCCCGGCAAAGGTGCTCCCGTGCTCGCCTTTCTTGAACTCGAGCCCTTCCCGTGCGAGGAGTGCCCCCATGGGAAATCCGCTTGCGATCCCCTTTGCCAGAGTCACCATATCGGGTTGTATGCCGGTATGCTGCATGGCAAGCCATTTGCCCGTTCTCCCCATGCCGGTCTGGACTTCGTCTGCGATCATCAGGGCCCCCTGCCGGTCGCAGATCTCCCTGACACCGGCGATGAAACGATCCGGCGGGACGATCACCCCGGCCTCGCCCTGGATCGGTTCAACAAAAACACCCGCAATCGTCCCGTCAACCGCCTTTTTCAGACCTTCAAGGTCTCCATATTCCACGAAGGTACAGGATGGCTCGAGGGGGAGGAAGGGTTCCCGGATCGCGGGCTTATGGGTGACGGAAAGTGAACCGAGGGTGCGGCCGTGAAACCCGTGAGTAAAGGCAACAAATTTCTTCCTTCCGGTTACGAGCCGGGCAAGCTTGATTGCCCCGTCATTTGCCTCGGCACCGGAGTTTGCGAAGAACACCTTGTGCATCCCGGTAATTTCCACCATTTTCCGGGCAAGCTCTGCCTGGCCCGGGACGTAATAGAGGTTGGAGCAGTGGATCAGCCTCCCGGCCTGTTCACAGATGGCCCGGGTCACTTCCGGATGGCAATGGCCTGTGCTGCACACGGCGATTCCTGCGACGCAATCGATATACTCCTTCCCTTCCGCATCCCACACCTTCGAGAGGAGACCACGCTCAATCATGATCTCCCGTGAAAATGCGGGCATATAGTACCGTGCATCCAAAGCACGGTAATCCATCTCATTCATGTACTTCTGCCTCAAAATCTTGGGTGTATTCCCTATTCATACTCTATGGTGGCGGGGGGTTTTGGGGTGACGTCATACACTACTCTCGCCACGCTCGGAATTTCCGAGGTGATCCGGGATGCAATGATTCCCAGCACGTTATACGGGACCTCGATCGGGTCAGCGGTCATCCCGTCTCTCGAGTTCACGGCCCGGACTGCAACGATCCACCCGTGGACCCGGTTATCACCCTTCACCCCGGTACCAAGCCCGAGTACCGCGGCAAAACACTGCCAGGGGAGGTACCGGTCCACCAGTTCCTCTTCCACGATCCAGTTTGCTTCACGGACCACCTCGATCTTCTCCCTCGTCACTTCACCGACGACACGAACGGCGAGACCGGGGCCCGGGAACGGCATCCGGTGCTGGATCTCGGGGGGAAGACCAAGGGCACCCGCAACCTCCCTTACTTCATCCTTGTACAGGTCACGGATGGGTTCGATCACCTTCTCAAACTCGATCTTGAGCGGCATTCCCCCGACGTTATGGTGACTTTTTATGCCCCCCTCGCTCTCGATCCGGTCAGGGTAGATCGTTCCCTGCAGGAGGAAGAGGGCGCCGGTCTTCCGCGCCTCCCGTTCAAAGATCCTGATAAACCGTTCCCCGATCGCTTTTCTCTTCAGTTCCGGGTCGGTGATGCCGGCAAGGGCCGAGAAAAATTCTTCACCGGCATGGACGATGCGGAGATTCAGATGCCCGAACATCCGGGCAATCCGGTCAGTCTCTCCTTTTCTCATGAGCCCGGTATCGACATAGATCGGGATCAGCCGGTCCCCGATCGCCCGTGAGGCAAGGGCTGCACAGACCGAGCTGTCGACCCCGCCCGAAAGTGCAATGACGACACGGTGGTTCCCTGCATGGGCTGCTATCTCTACAACCGCCTCTTTGATGAACCGCTCTGCCTGTACCATCAGGTATTCACCCCTTCTGATTTTCCAGTGGCGCATGCCTTCACAAACCCGACGAAGGGGGGTGAAGGTCTCGTCGGCCGTGACCGGAACTCGGGGTGGAACTGCGTCGCAAGGAAGAACGGGTGATCGGCAACTTCGCAGATCTCCATGCGATTCTTCCAGGAACCGGAGAAAATCAACCCGGCTTTCTCCAGCTCGGGGATATAGATCGGGTTTACTTCATACCGGTGGCGATGCCGTTCCGTGATCTCGCGTTGCCCGTACAGCTGCATCGCAAGGGTGTTCTCCCGGATGGTGACCGGGTAGTTGCCGAGACGCATGGTGCCACCGAGGTCGGTGATGCTCTGCTGTTCGGGCAGAATTGCGATCACGTGCCTCCCCTCCCCCAGTTCGGCACTCGTTGCATTCTCCCATCCGAGCACATGCCTCGCATACTCCACCACCGACATCTGGAAACCAAGGCAGAGACCCAGCAGGGGGATCTTTTCAGTGCGGGCAAACCGTATGGCATCGATCTTCCCCTCGATACCCCGTTTCCCGAATCCACCCGGGATGAGGATTCCATCGAATTCCGCAAGACGCCGCTCCTCGTACCGCTCTGCATCGAGCCAGGTGATCTTCACCTCGGTTGAGCAGGCACGGCCGGCATGTTTGAGGGCTTCCTTGATGCTCATGTAGACATCCTCGATCCCGTATTTGCTCACGATGCCAACCTCAATCCTGCTGAGGTACTCCTTCGAGACCAGCGAATACCAGTCTGAGTCTGCCCCGCGGGATGCAAGATTCATGTGACGGGACAACACCTCCGCCACACCCTCCTTCTCCATCTCCATCGGGACCTGGTAGATATCAGGGGCCGTTGCAGCGCTGATCACGCCTTCCTGGGGAAGATCGCAGAAGGCTGATATTTTCCTCTTGGTATGGGAGCCGATGGGACGGTGTCCCCGTCCCACGATAATGTCTGCATAGAGCCCGAGCTCACGGAGCGCTTTCACCGAATGCTGGGTGGGTTTTGTCTTGAGGTCGCCCATGCTGTCTTCCGGGATGAGGGTGACATGGATAAGGACCGTATCTTCATCCGGCAGCTCTCCCCTCATCTGGCGGACTGCTTCAAGGAACGGCATGCTCTCGATATCGCCGACCGTGCCACCCACCTCGACAAGGCATATGTCCGCTTTCCCCGCACCCGGAATTTCATCGCAGGCGGCAGCCCGGATACAGCATTTTATCTCATCGGTGATATGCGGGATGATCTGGACGGTCTCCCCGAGATAGTCGCCTCTCCGCTCTTTTTCAATAACACTCCGGTAAATCTTTCCCGTGGTGATGTTGTGCATGGATGAGAGGTCGATATCAAGGAACCGCTCGTAATTCCCGAGGTCAAGGTCAACTTCTCCGCCATCAGAAAGCACAAAGACTTCCCCGTGCTGCCCGGGATTCATCGTCCCCGCATCGATGTTGAGGTATGGGTCGATCTTTACTGCGGTGACCGCGTAACCCCGGTTCTTCAGGATACGCCCGATGGACGCTGCGGTGATTCCCTTTCCAAGTCCGCTCATCACACCCCCGGTAACAAAAATATACTTCAACGAAAACTACCCCGCCAGATGCACTCTCTTTGTATTTTTACATATACTCATGATCGGGAGATAGTTTTATTCCCCGCACCATGCTGCTCCCTGGTTTTCAGAAAAGAGAGGCTGAAGGAAAGCGCATTTCAGGTCTTTGTCACCATGAACGTGGCCGTGCTGCGGGAGAGGATACGATCAGATCCGTCCAGGGTGACATCGGCCTCGGCAAAGATGACGCGCCTCCCTTTCTTGATCATCCTGCCGGTCCCGACAAGAACCCCCCGCTGTGTCCCGCTCAAAAACGTTGTATTCTCTGATATGGTGGCAATCCGTTCCTGTGGATCGAGCTGAGGATAGATGGCAAGCACCATCGCTTCATCGGCGAGTGCTGTGAAGAGGCCCCCCTGTAAAAAATCCTCGCCGTTCAACATATCGGGTCGCACTGGCATGCGGAGGGTGGCAGAACCGCGGCTTACGGACCCTATCTCGATTCCCATGAGGGTAAAAAAGGGGTTTGCATCCCTCCCCTCGGCCTTTATCCTCTCTATGTAGTTCATGAATGAGAGCTGATTTTTTCTGAAAAACGATAATGGTTGCCCGCAGAGCCGCCGCCATCATTTAACCTTCAGCACCCAATATATCCCTCATGGATGATGAGGAGACAAGAACCATGCTGAAGGACCTGGTCTGGCTCAATGCGGTGATTGCCACCGAGCTGATCCAGATCACCGAGAATGTCTCATCGATACTGCGCCAGTCCCCTCCACCGGAATCCTGTATCCGGGACCATAACCGGCTGCGGGAAGAGGCGCTCCGTATCGCCGAGCAGTACAAACCCGGCACTGCCCTTCGCGAACACCTCACCGGACACCAGTAGACGACGGCGACACGCTTGAACCCCGATTTCACCATAATCATTCCCGCGTATAATGAAGAGCAGCGGATCGGGAGACTCCTCTCCCAGGTTCCCGGCAGCGGAGGCCATTTTCTTATCATCTGCGATGGCAGGGATTCAACCCCTGCCATTGTCCGGGAATTTGCCGGGGCAAATCCTGAGACCGACCTGCGATGCCTGGTATATTCCCGGCGCCTCGGGAAAGGGGGGGCGGTGAGAGAGGGATTCATCAATACCGATACCCCCTACGTGGGGTTTATGGATGCCGATGCCTCTACCTCTGTTGAACAGATGGTCTCACTTTTTGATGAACTGGAAAAGGCCGACTGCGTGGTAGGCTCGCGGTGGCTTCCGGAATCCGTTATTCCCGAGCGGCAGGGGATTGCCCGGAGGTGTGAGAGCCGGGGCTTTAACCTCC
>JAJRBU010000072.1 GCA_028679315.1 Methanoregulaceae archaeon | reverse complement strand
GAATGAAAAATCTATCTCCCATTTTTCTTCGAATTGGTGTTTTTGGCCATCCGTCATCACGCTGTAGGCAAGTCTTTTGGTATCCGCTGCGGTTAGGACCTGTCCATCGATGGGACGCAGCTTGCCGTCGACACGTATTTGAGCGGGTACCGATGTGGTCAAGTGAAGGTCCGAAGCTCCGGCTTGAATCGTTTTTTGGAGCATCTCGGGCAAAGTACTCATTGTCTTCTCTCCGACGGAAAATCCCGCCACAAATTCGCGCGCATTACATTTTGATCGTCATTTCAATTCGCAAGATTTGTGACAGATTTGGCATTTCCAAAAAATAACTAGGACAAAACCGTTTCTCTAAGGACCTCATCAAGGGTTGTTTGGCCTGCCTTTATCTTCGCCAATCCGCTATGTCGAAGCGTCAGCATGCCTTCCTCCACCGCTTTGCGTCTGATCTCTCGGGCTGATGCTCCAACAAGTATCAACTCCTGAATATCTTCTCCAATTTCCATAACTTCATACATACCGATTCGGCCTTTATAGCCTGTTCCATTACATGTCTTACAGCCTTCCCCTTTATAGGTGTGAATGCTCTTGGCTTCCTCTTGGGAAAAGCCGGCATTGATAAGCGCCTGGAGGGGGGTTTTAACCTCGGCTTTGCAGTCCGGGCAAACTTTTCGAATCAATCGCTGGGCGCATATCAAGTGAACGGATGTAGCGACCAGGAAAGGCTCAATCCCCATGTTGAGCAATCGGGAAATTGTGGAGGGCGCATCGTTGGTATGAACACTGGAAAGTACCAGGTGGCCGGTGAGAGCCGCCTTTATGGCGATTTCCGTGGTCTCGAAATCACGGATCTCTCCAACCAGGATAATATTTGGATCCTGTCTCAAAAAGGACCGCAGTGCGGCCGCAAAAGTCAGCCCTATCTGTTCCCTGATTTGAACCTGGTTTATTCCGCGGAAGTTGTATTCTACCGGATCTTCAGCGGTCATTATGTTGGTCTCGGGAGTGTTCAAACGATTCAACGCTGCGTAGAGGGTTGATGTCTTCCCGCTGCCGGTTGGACCGGTAACCAGAACCATTCCGTACGGCTTGAGGATGGCCTCTTCAACTCTCTTCAGCGACACTTCCTCGAATCCCAGCTTGCTCATGTCGAGCGGTAATATGTCTCGATCCAAAATTCGCAAAACGAGTTTTTCGCCGAATAGAGTCGGAAGCGAAGAAACGCGATAATCAATCTCCTTTTTCTTTCCATTAAAAGAAGTTCGGATTTTGATTCTTCCGTCCTGCGGAAGACGCTTCTCGGAGATGTCCAACTTGGCCATGATTTTGATTCGGGAAATGATGGCGTCCCTGAGTCGCAAAGGAGGATTCATCATATTGTAGAGAATCCCATCAATGCGGAAGCGCACTCTGAAATCTTTTTCGTAGGGCTCCAGGTGAATATCACTGGCGCCTTTTTTTAAAGAATCGGAGAGGATCAGGTTTACAAGTTTGATTATAGGGGCGTCTTCGCTTGATCGCTGCAGCTGATCCAGAGAGATTTCCTCTTCATTTTCCAGACTCTGTTCCAGATCGAGGTCGACGCCTTCTTTGTCGCCCTGGGCAATTTGTTCGTATACTTTTTTGAGCTCGATCGAGTGAGCCGTCCCATAATACTTTTCCAAAGCTTCAGAGATGGAAGCTTCAGTGGCCACCACCGGTTCAACGTTAAATCCCGTCATGAACTTGATGTCGTCCATGGCGAAAACGTTCGTGGGATCTACGCTTGCGACAGTTAGAGTACTGCCGACCCGACTCAAAGGGACCACCATGTACTTTTGAGCCACATCTATCGGAATGAGTTTGATAACAGACGGATCGATCTCAAAAAAGGTAAGATTGATGGATGGGACTCCGTACTTCCTGCTCAGCAAAGAGGTAATGTCATCGTCTTCGACGTAACCGAGGTTGATCAGGATAGAGCCCAATCTCCCGCCATTTTGGCGTTGATGCTTCAGCGCAACATCGAGTTGTTCGGTCGTTATCAGGTTCTCTTTAACGAGCAGTTCGCCGATTTGGGTTGGCATTGTCTACTTCATTCCGTTCCACAGCAAGTCGATCATGGTTGTCGCGAACAGGAGGATACTGATCCACCCGTTGATCGTGAAAAACGCAGTATTTGCACGGCTCAGGTCCGTGGGGCGAACCAAACCATGTTCATAGGCAATCAATAGCCCTACGATGGCCAAGCCCAAGAAGCTTATCGTCCCCAATCCCTCTCTCCAGAACAAAAAACCCAATATAATCAGCATGGTCAGGTGGAGAATGGCGGAAAACCACAGTGCCGCGGCTACACCAAAGCGCCTCGGGATCGAATTCAGCGATTCTCGCCTGTCGAATTCCACGTCCTGGCACGCTTAGATTTCGTCAAAGCCTGCAACCCAGAGGACAACCACAAGTCCTAGAATCAGCGGGACCGGCGTAATGGAGCCGCGTATCGCAATCCAGGCCCCAATGGGTGCGCAGGCAAGCGAAATTCCGAGGAAAAGATGGGTCAGCCATGTAAACCGCTTTGTGTAGGAATAGAAGAATACTATTCCCAGGGCCAAGGGACTTAGTTCGAGCGATAGACGGTTTAATCGCGATGCGGCGAACACGAACACGGCAGAACTCAAGACGATAAAGGCAATTACGAAGCCTCGGGTGAGCTGTTTTTTGGGGAGGGCTCGATTGGCTGTTCGCGGATTTCTGGCATCAAACGAGAAATCGACTAGTCGATTGAAAGCCATTGCCGCACTGCGTGCTCCCACCATGGCCAGTAGAATCCAACCGATTTGTGCAGGTCGAGGAAATCCTCGTGCTGCGAAAAATGCACCCATAAAAGCAAAAGGAAGAGCGAAAATCGTGTGTTCGATTTTCACCATTTCTAAGACAATTCGAATTTTTTTAAGCAATCCAGTACCTTACGGTTCTTCCCTCCCATGTGCGAAAGAAGGGGGCTTTCCCGGTTCCTGGCCGCCGGCTATCGCACAACAGGCGGAATTCAGCCGCCTATCGAATATTGTTATCGACACAAACACACTTTTAATGAAGCCGTTATCCAACATTCTGCTCTGAAAAATCAGGGCAGAAGAGCAAGAAAACGACAGCTGCGTCAGCAATCTTGCCGCGCGCTCTCATATATAATTGCCAAATGCGCTAAATGATCAAAGATTTTCGACCTATTCCCGAAAAATTGGCAGGCTTGGAGCCTGTCCGAACAATGGGAGGTGCCGCGCACATGGGCTCCTGAATGAACCGCCTTCAACAAAATCCTTTCTTGTC
>JAJRBU010000199.1 GCA_028679315.1 Methanoregulaceae archaeon | reverse complement strand
GAGGCCGGACTCTGGCAGGAAGGGTTCAAGACGTTGGGAAGCGATACTCCTGCTGCGAACGGAACAGAGACAGAACTTCTGCCGATATCCCATGGGTTCCCTCCCATTGCTTATGATCATACCACTACGACGGCTCCCAACACTCCGGTGGAAATTGTCCTTCGTGCAGCCGATCCTGACGGCGATGTGACCGGTTTCAACATCGATGCGGCTCCTTCTCATGGGACCGTGGGATTCAGCACCACTGATATGGTGGTCTACATCCCTGATCCAGGGTTCGCCGGTACTGACTCGTTCCTGTTCAGCGCCCATGACGGGTACTGGATTTCCAGCCCTGCAATTGTCTCGATTACCATTGTGCAGGATCATCCTCCCCTAAGTTCCCATACCTTCTATGGGACGGTGACCATTGATGGAGCACCGGCCCCTGAGTGCACAACAATATCCGCCAGAGGCGAAGGGGTCATCCCAAATACCACGGGGAATCCCACGACAACGAACGCAGGAGGGAACTACGGTGCTGCCGGTGACCCTGGAAATAATCTTGTCGTGGAGGGATCCATTCTGAATGGCACTCCGATACGTTTCTCAGTCAACGGTCTGGACGCTGAGGTCCGTGATACCGCCACCAATGGCCCATGGCAGTCTTCCTGCCCGTTCGTGGCCGGGGGGATGACCAGCCTTGACATCAGAGTGACATCCCCGGTTCCTCCTCCTGACTACGTCTATATGACTGCGCTAGGGATGACCATCTCCACCCCTGAAGGAACCATTACAAAAACCATCAGACTGGAAAAAAATCCCGCACTGGAGCTGGCAGTGACAAGTGGCATATTTTACATCGACTTTTATGCAATAGGAGGTCATGCATTCTTTGGTCAGCCAATCTTCGGGCGGGATGCTACCATTGGCATCTATGAAAACGGGATCCCGCTCTCGGTAAAAGACAATGTCTGGTTTGGATCGAGCAGGGTGGCCTACGAATACCTTGCCAACGAGACGCGGACGTTCGACATCATCGTCTTTGTGAATGACGCACCGGAGATTTATGAGGTGCGGCACCTCACCGTCTGGACGACCCCCTCGTAGATCAGGGGGAGAATTTCCCGATCCATTATACTGGGATTTCCGGCGGTGACGTAAAACCCTGGCGCTGTCCCAAAACGATTGACCGATCAGGTAGAAACCCGGCCCTCTCTCGTTTCTGTCAGTGGTACAAAAAAGGGGGGATTGTACTACTTCTGCCAATCAGTAATGCCTTATTACCAGCATCTCCACTCTTCATCATGGCGACCTGGTACAGCCATAGGACAGCCTGAAAGTGATTATTTGTGCGGGGGCTTGTTGGTCCAGAGGCCGTGCAGATTGCAGTACTCCCGGACCTTGACATCGGTGGTGGGAACCGGGAAATATGCCTCGGGTTTCTCCCCGGGTTTTAATCCTTTCACGTAGAGGTTAGGGCCGGACATGACCTCGATCCATGCGATATAGTGGGCTGCCTCCATGGGGTGGGGGACCGATCCGACTTTTACCAGGATCCCGTCACCCTGCTTCTCAACTACCGGGACATGCTTCTCGTTGCTGGCGTCGACGGAATTCTCGGCCTGCTGGACCATCGGCCTCCCGCAGCAGACCAGCTGGCCTGCACCCTCGTGGGAGATGGTCACAATTTTTCCGCAGTTGTCGCATTTGAAAATCTCGAGCATTCTTCTTCGCACTCCTCTGCTGTGATCCTTACCCGATAGCGTGATAAATATTCCTGACGAGAAGGTCTGCAAATTTTAATCCAGGATGGAGGGGACCCTCCTCTCCTGGCCGTTTGGTCAATCATCCCTATGATCCAGGAATAGGGTGATGTCAAAAAAACAGGGGCCTTTATGAGTAAGGTGTCCACGTTTACTGGGAGATATCCTTGTAATGGTTCGTATGAACCTCTGATACTGTCTTTTTCATAGGAATGGAGATGTATGACGAGCCCCTCACAACCGACATCTGACCAGGGTCACAGAGATACGCCATACAATCTTTCCCAGGTGGAGATCGAACTCCTCATAAAAGAACGGACTGCAGCGCTCCGTACTGAACTTGAGGGACTTCAACAGCAGAACAAGGAACTACGAAAGCTGGAAGATACCCTCCGGGAGAAGGAGAACGAGCTCATGATGACGTTTGCTGCTTCCGGGGCGGGGATGGGGATATCGGGGCCGGACAGGAGCTGGATGGCCACCCCCAGCTCAATGCACTCTCCCTTCAGGCCTGTGCCTTCCCGACCCGGATCACTTCCCGGATGAGGAGATCGAAGTCCTCTTTCCTGCTCCGATGGTTGCTGATAGCGACATGGAGGTATTTCCTTCCCCATAGGGTAACGGTAGAAGGAACCGCGATCCCCTCCTCCTGGAGTTCGAGCTCGATCTGCTTATTGAGGTGGTCGAGCCGGTCATCGTTCAGTCCGGGCCGGATGTACCGGAAGTTGACAATGTTCAGGGAGACCGGCAATGCCAGTTGGAGTTCCGGTGCGGTTTCGACCAGCCCTTCGAGGTACCGGGCCTGATCGATATTCTGCTGTATGAGCCGGCCATACTTGGCCGTTCCCTGCTCTTTTATCGTCATCCAGGCCTTGAGGGCATGGAAGCCCCGGGAGAGTTCAAACCCGTAATCGGCAAGCCACGGGACATCGACGCCGGTCAATCCCCAGTTCCCTTCGCCGTGGGCAAGGTAAGTCGGGGTCAGGGAGAAGGCCTGCCGGTGATGGTCGGCATCCCTGATCAGGATGCAGCCGATTGGATACTGAAGGTACATCCACTTGTGCAGGTCGAAGGCGAGCGAATCCGCCCGTTCCATCCCGGCAACGAGGTGCCGATATTCCGGGGCAATGGCTGCCCAGGCACCGCAGGCACCGTCGACATGGAACCAGCACCGCTCTTTTGCGCTGATATCGGCGAGGGCGTTCAGGTCGTCAACAGCAGCGGTGTTCGTGGTCCCGGCTCCACCGACGATGCAGACCGGGTGGAATCCGCCCTCCCGATCCTTCTTTATCGCTGATTCCAGGGCGGCAAGGTCGATCTGCATGGCTTTGTCCACGGATATCCTGCGGAGAGCATCGTTCCCGAACCCGAGCAACTCGACCGCCTTCTGGATCGAGGAGTGGGCTTCGTCTGAGCAGTAGACGGTCATCTTCCTTGGAGCGTTCTGCATCCCCTCCTTCCGGAGGTCAAACCCGGCCATGGTGTTCCGGGCGACCGCGAGGCCGATCAGGTTCGATGCCGAGCACCCGCTTGTGAGGAGACCGCTAGCCGTCATAGGATACCCGAGCATCTCCTTGCACCCAGTCGAGGACCTGGTATTCGATGTAGTTGTTGCTCAGATAGGAGAACGCACCGCTCACGGCATCTGTTGAGGCCGCGAGCATGTCGGCATACATCCCCATCACGGTCCCGGACCCGGCGACCCAGCCCCAGAACCTCGGGTGGCTGTTGCCGATCTGGTAGGGGAGGATATGGTCGACGTATTCCTGGTAGATCTCCTCTGCCTTCCCGGGATGTTCCGGGGGAGGACCAGTGAAGCGGGCTTTCACCTCAGGAGGAGCATGCTTCCAGACAGGGCGGTCCCGAAATGTCTCGATATAGTCCAGTGCGTCGTCGAGCATCCGGTGGCCTAGTGCCCGCATGGCCTTCCAATCTTCGGGGTCGAGGGTCTCTTCAACGTCATGGGTCATGGTTCTGCCTCTTTTCGGGTGCGATTACTTCCCCTGACCCCTATTGGAAAAATCAGGGAATAGCTCTTGTGATTTAAAATGATTCAGTTCAAGGTCTCGGGGTATCCTGCCGATAAAATGAAGGAAGGGGCCCGACGATCCGCCTTGGATACCTTTGCCAAAACATCAATCAGACGAAGATCCTCCGGAAAAGGCCTGGTTTACCCGTGTCATCCCTTGTAAGCCTTCTTCAACTCACCGATATCAAACTTCTTCATCTTCAGGAACGCGGCGGTCACCCGTTCCACTTTCTCCGGGTCCTTATCGGTCATCATCGATTCGATGACCGTTGGGACGATCTGCCAGGTCACCCCGAACCTGTCCTTCAGCCACCCGCAGATCTCCGCTTCCGGGACGAATGACAACCGTTCCCAGTAATAATCAA